>JAEYUU010000305.1 GCA_023429545.1 Verrucomicrobiota bacterium | reverse complement strand
CGGATGGTCAGCCTGCGGCATCCCTTCTCGGTAACCAATCCCGCCGAGCGGCAGCCTGAGATACTGAGCCGCTCAATCGAGACATCCGTGGCCCGGCGGACGACCACACCACAGCTACGGATGACGGTCTTGTCACCGGTGTCGCAGGAGCCATCCCAGCATTCCATATCCTGCTGCGAGCGATTGCCATCGATCGTAAAGTCAGAAACCTGCACGCCGCTGACTTCGCGGCGCGGCGTGGCAGCCTCGTCACCAATGATGAGCACCGGGCAGTTGGCCCCGGACTTTAAGCGGAGCACCGTTGCGTTTCCCGCACCTCGGAGGGTGATGTAGTTCGAGCGGATAATGATGGGCTCTTCGCACTCATAGATGCCGGCTGTAAGCATGATTTCGCCCCCTTGGGAGCCCAGCTTGGCAATGGCACGCTGAATGCCCTTCCCACCTGCCGAAGGCGCTACGCTACGGCTGTGTTGTGAATCCCCCCGATGAATGAGAAAAGCGGTGGTTGCACCTGCACCCAACAGCAGTGCCAGCCCGAGCAGCATCATCCTTATGGTTTGGAGGTTTGGCCTGTTCATATAGCAGTCGTGCGAAATTTTTTGCCCCGCGTTGCTCTCTAAATCGCGCCATCCCGTGGGTTCGGCTGTCCCCGGCAGGTGCTTTCCGCTGCCTTTTGCACGGTGTGTTTTTTACAACCGCAACCGTGGGCAATCGCGAACGACAGCCATCAGTGCGCTTGCAATACCCCGCAGGTCACTGCGCTCTCCTCCGGAGAGCCTGAGAAAAACAATCCAGTCAAACCCACCAAACCATCCTATGAAAACTTATCTTGCCATTATCGCTGCCACATCGCTGGCCATCCCGTGGAGCCACGGCCAGGAGGTCATCGATGGCTACAGCGTCTTGAAAGTGTGCCAGGAAGATCTGGTGCTCCACACCTCTGACGGCAGCGAAGGCGGCCGCATTGGATACGTTGTTGTCGATCCGGGCAGCCAGCGCATCGTCTCGGCACTCGTCACCGGCGGCGCGCTCGCCGAACGTGTCGTCGCAGTGCCGTTCACCTCCATGCGCTTCAAGAGCGCGCGTGAAGTCACTCTCATCGATATCGATCGGCAACGCCTCATCAGCGCTCCCGTGATTGAGCGTTCCGTTCTCACGAGCACGACCACGCGGTTTGAGCCTTCGTTCATCGAGCGCTCCTACACGCACTTCGGTGGCGATGCCGCTGACCTGCGTGTGAATGTCCATTCGCAGACCACCACCTCGCGTACCGACATCAACCGCGATGGACGCAATCGAGATGGCCGTGGCCCCGATCGTGACCGCAATCGCCCCGATGCCACAGACCCCTCCCGCACGGATCGCGCAGATGTGCAGGCCGGTGGTGAATCCCGTCGCATGGATCGCAATGCCGCCACGGAAACGAGCAAGGACCAACCTGCAGGCAAGAACGCTGCGGAGTCCCGCACTGCCGAAGAAAGCCGTCGAGCCAACAGGCCGCCGGATAGCACCGCGGATCGTCGTGGCTCCGCCAATAGCCCGGACAGCCCTCCCTCCAGCGATGCTACCAAGAAGACGGATGCGACCTCCGCAGGCGGTTCTTCAAACCGCCCGGATTCCTCAAGTGAATCCAAAAAGAATGAGGCCAGCAAGGGCGAAGCGAACAAGCCTTCACGTGCTGGCGAAACCAACGCCAAGACGGGTGACGAACGCCCCGCAGCCTCCGCCCCCGGAAACTCGGATGCTAATCCGTCTGCAAAAAGCAACAGCAGCAGCACCAAGGGCAGCAAGAAGGACGACGAGGCCAAGGAATCACCCACGGAGAAGAAGACTCCCGGCGCTGACGCCACCGATCCCGCCAACCGCCGTCCTGACCGCGACAACCCCGAAAACAAGGGTGCCACAAAGAAGGCTGGTGAAAGCGCCACGCCGGGCAAGGCAGACAAGACGCCTTCGGCCAGTGAAAGCAGCAGCGAGACTATCAAGAAGCCTCTCTAACCAGCTCTCGTAACTACATCGCTCAAAAAATGCCTGTCCGCCTGATGGTGGACAGGCATTTTTGTTCCCCTTAAATGGCAGCCGCCGCGTCGCCTTTCACCAGCGTGATCACACACTCCAGATGCCGCGTCTGCGGAAAGAGATCAAACGGTTGCACTTTCTGCAATGCGTAGCCTGCCTCGGTGAACTTCTGCAGATCGCGCATCTGCGTCGCCGGATTGCAGGAGACATACACCACAGCGCGCGGTCCGAACGCGAAGAGTTGTGAGAGGAAGTTGTCATCGCAACCCGCGCGCGGCGGATCCACGATCACAGCAGTTTCCTCCGCGGGATGGATTGCCTTTGCAAAAAGATGCTCAGCACTTCCCGCGGTGAACTGCGCATTCGTGATGCCGTTGATCTCTGCGTTATGCTTCGCCTTGACGATGGCGGATTCGGAAATCTCAATGCCCACCACATGCTCGAAGCGCTTCGCGCAGGTCAGGGCGAAGAGTCCGCTGCCACAGTAGGCATCCAGCAGATAACGTGCACCGCTCTCCTTTGCCTCCGCTCCCACATGCTGCACGAACGCGGGGAGGATGAAGGGGTTGTTCTGGAAAAAATCACCGGCTTGGAATTCGAATCGCACACCATCCACCTCCTCGACTGCAATCTGTGCGGACTGCGTGAGCACGTTTCCCTGGGACGCCCGCAGCAGCACGGTGGCGCCGCGCTTGTACCGGGAGGCGTTCGCGCGAATGTCTTCCCGCATGGCCCCCAGTGCTTCATTGAGCTCTGGCATGGCGATGTCACAGCGGGGCACATCCACGATGCGGTGACGGCTGCTATCGGCGAGAAATCCGATTTCAGCCACCTTCCCATCCCGGGGCTGGGCGAAATGAGGTGTGATCTTGGAGCGGTACTCAAACTGACGCGGCGACGCGATCACCGGCAGCACCTCGTGTTCGATACGCGCCATGTGCTTGAGCAGTTCTGCGACTTGCTGCTGCTTCCAGGCAAGCTGGGCCTCGTAAGCAAGGTTCTGATACTGGCAGCCCCCACACGTGCCGAAGATGGGGCAGTGCGCCTGCACACGATCCGGCGAAGCCTCCAGCACCTCCATGAGGTCGGCCTCACTGTAGTTTTTGTGATTGCGATGGATGCGAGCCCGTACCTTTTCGCCCGGCAGGGCAAAGGGCACCATCACCACCCAGCCAGTCTATTATACA
>JAEYUU010000243.1 GCA_023429545.1 Verrucomicrobiota bacterium | reverse complement strand
CCCTTGGGGCGGGCGGAGGTTTTGGGAGCGGGGGGGGACCTGGGGGAGTGAAAGGGGTGACCTTCAAGCCCATCATCATGTTCGGCAGGGACTTGAAGGCGCGGAAGATTGCGGTGATCCTTGATGTATCAGGTTCCATGACACCACACCTCACCAAGGTGATCAAGGAACTGGACAGGGTGGCTGCGGGCAGCCGCGTGATGCTGTACGTGGGATGCGGCGTCGCGAGCCCCAAGGGTGACATAAGACTGGACCGAGACGCCATCAAGACTAGCAGCAGGAGCAAGAACGAAAGCGAAAACTTCGAAATCTTCTGGAGGAGAAGTCACACCAAAGCGCCTCCCGCCGGCTCACCACCACCTGACCCGAAGGACAGGAACAAAGGGCCCATTCCCGAGGAGGCCGTCTACAGCGTCATGGCCACACGCTCGGAGACCTACTTCATGAAGAGTCAGGGCATCCAGTACGCCTGGATCGCCCTGCTGGCACGGGAACTTGCCGAGGCGGACGCGCTCTACTGGTTTTCCGACTTCCAGGATCAGGTGGATGACAAGCAACTCGAAACGGTGCTCAAGAATCTGAAGCGCCGCAAGCAGCGCCTCTTCATCCACGCTTCCGGCAAGGGGAACTCCTTTGAGAAGGTGCGGGATGCCCTCGTGATTCCCTCTGGAGGCGAGGTCATCGAATCTGAGCCCGAGAAGAAAGAGCAGGAGGAAAAACTGCCGTAGGCCAAAGCTATGACGAGCAAAGAAAGGGAGGAATCCCGTTCTACGTTGCTCCGCAAGACAGGTTGTTCCTCCCCAAGAGGGCGATCTGGCAAAAACTACTGCACCCGGATCAACTCCACGATATAGCGGAGCGTCTGATTGGGACCAATGTCAGGAGGTGCGCCTTGGCTGCCGTAGGCGAGATGGGAGGGAATCACGAACTCATACTTCGCGCCTTCCTGCATGAGTTGGAGGCCTTCCGTCCAGCCGGGGATGACCCCATTCAGCGGGAAGGTGGTGGGTTCGCCCCGCTTGTAGGAGCTGTCGAATTCCGTGCCATTGAGCAGGGTCCCTTGATAGTGCACGGTCACGGTATCGATTACGGATGGACGACGGCCGGTTCCGGGACGCAGTTCCTTGTACTGCAGACCTGAGGCAG
Source organism: Verrucomicrobiota bacterium (assembly GCA_023429545.1). Lineage (GTDB taxonomy): Bacteria > Verrucomicrobiota > Verrucomicrobiia > Verrucomicrobiales > Verrucomicrobiaceae > Roseimicrobium. The sequence goes on along the minus strand of JAEYUU010000243.1, from coordinate 6,670 downwards.
TGGTGGTGTATCCCGCCGTGGTGCTGCCCGGGGATAGAGGACCGCTTGCGGTAGGCGTGGACATCTGTTCCGGAGAGGTCCCAGTATTCTCTGATGAAGTGCACGAGGCCAACGTGCTGGCCGTGAGGAGGAGAAGGAGATGTTTCATGATGCAGGTAGGCGAGAAGACCCAAAGGAAGCGTGAGTTGCGGAGAAGTTCTCCGCAACGTCTGGCAGATTGCCCTGGGCGTCGATCCTTAACGCACCTTCAGCAGTTCCACTTCGAAGATGAGCGCCTCGTTCGGCCCGATGTCACGACCTGCGCCACGGCTGCCGTAGGCGAGCTTCGAGGGAATGAAGAACTGGTATTTCGCGCCTTCCTGCATGAGCTGCACACCTTCCGTCCAGCCGGCAATCACGCGATTGAGAGGGAATTCGATGGGCTCGCGACGTGCGTAGGAACTGTCGAACTCGGTGCCGTTGATGAGCGTGCCGCGGTAGTGCACCAGCACCGTGTCCGTAGCCTTGGGGGACTTGCCCGCACCGGGAGTGATCACCTTGTACTGGAGACCGCTGGCGGTGGTGGCCACGCCTTCCTTGGTGGCGTTGTCTGCGAGGAATTTTTCACCTTTGGCGAGTGCGATGTCGGACATGGAGTGATGCGTTGGAATGATTGATGACTGAAAAGAGGGCGGAGCGTACAGAGGACCGCCTGTTCGGCAAGGGCGGGATGAGAGCGGCGGGATTTCAGGCACGCGGTTTCAAGTCACGCTCCAGTTCGCGGCGGTCCACGGGATTGCGTGCCTTGATCTTGTGGTCGCGCTTGGCGCGTCGCTCGATGGTCATCTGGCGCTTCTTGCGCTGGGCCCGGAGCTTGGCGATCTCGCTGTCGAGCTTCATGTAGGCTTCATAACGTCCGGCATCCAGCGTGCCTGCCGCCACCGCCGCACGGATGGCGCAACCGGAGTCCTTACCGTGCTTGCAGTCCAGGAATTTGCATTGGGTGGCGAGATCATCCACATCCAAAAAGCGGTCGCGCATGGTGGTCTCATCCGTCCACATCTGGATCTCCTTGATCCCCGGATTGTCCACCAGAATGCCACCCTTGCGCAGCACCATGAGCTCGCGCGCGGTCGTGGTGTGGCGGCCCTTGCCCGTGGTCTCATTGACCTCGCCGGTCCACTGGTACTCATCACCGAAGATGGCATTCACCAGAGCGGACTTGCCCACGCCGCTGGAGCCAATGAGCGCTATCGTCTCACCCATTTTGAAGTAGGCCTTCAGCGGGCGGTGCTTCTTCATGGTGGTGACATGCACCTCCACATCGGGGGACAATTCCCGGATGGCGGCAGCAGCGGCCTCGTTCTCCTCCTTGGTGTAGAGGTCTGCCTTGTTCACCAGCACCACCGGTTTCGCCCCGCTGCGGGCAATCACGGCGAGGTAGCGCTCCATGCGGCGCAGATTGAAATCCGGTCCCGCATCCGTGACCACCACCACGGTGGACACATTGGCCACGATGACCTGCTCCTCGGCACTGTTCCCCGGGCACTTCCGGGAAAGGCACGTCTGGCGGGTGAGCCGGGCGCGGATCACAGTGTCCTCGCCCTCGCCGCCAACATCCAGCGCCACCCAGTCACCCACAGCGGGCAGCGCGGCGTCGGATTCGGCCTCGTGATACACCTTGCCGCTCATCACCACCTCCACATCGTCAAAGCCACCTTCGCCGTCTTCCATGAGGGCGCCATAGGTGATCTTGTTGTCACGGATCAAGCGCGCGGGAACCCATCCATTCTTGCGGAATGGGGCAAACTCTTGGGCAAAAGCATCGTTCCAGCCGAGGTCAGCGAGGGTCATCTGGGGGTCGATAGGATACGGCAAATGGCGCGCTTTCCAACAAGGATCCTTCGTGCGGGCATGCCGGGGCGCCCCACACCAATGCGGGTTCGCTGCGCAGGGCAGCCTGGGATGTCTTGGCAGATCCTGCGAATCGCAAAAACGGCAAATTGCCCTTTTCGGGGACTGCCAGCGGAACCTTGGAGCATCCAGCCTGAGTCTGATGTTTCTGTCGGAAGGGGCGGAATGAGGGGGAGGCGTGGCAACCCGGCTAGGGGGCACCAGCTCCCAAGGAGGCGGCATCATTGCTCACCTTGGCATTGGCTAAGGAAGAAGGATTGGCCGAGCCTGACGAGGTGCTAGATCTTTGCAGCGCCACGGTGCCAGCCAGCAGCGTGACTTCCACGAGCAGCTTGGAGGCGAGGGCATTCCATCCATATCGAGTCACCAGAATGCTGATGGAAAGATAGGCCACCGCGCCGAGCCCGGCCATGAGCAAGGCCTGCCGCGCCATGCGGCTGCGCCATGCGGGTTCTGGATGCAGTCCCAGGATACGTCCGGCGATGAGATGCGCTCCCAGCACTGCCATTCGCCCCAAGAGCATCGCAAACCCAAGGCCTGTCCCCGCAGCCAGCATCCATGCGAAGACCACAAAATCCCCGAGCAGCGAGAGCAGCGCCACGGACAGGTGGCGCACAAAGACATAATAGATGCGGATGGAATCCAGCAGCGGATTGAAGTGCGAGTCACGGTTGTTCTCGATGTACACCGTCTGAATCGGTACCTGCGTGATGATCATCCGCTCGCGCGCTGCCATCACCAGCATCTGCATTTCGAAGTCGTAGCCATTGATGCGCACGTGCAGCAGGGATTCCATCAGCGGACGTGGAATGGCCCTCAGGCCCGTCTGCGTGTCCGTCAGCGACGGTCCCATGATGGTCCGGTACACCGTCCGGGTGAGATTGTTCCCGAAGCGGCTGCGCAGCGGCACATTCCCTGAGAAGCCGCGTGCGCCCATGACCAGCTCTCCCGGCGTGTGCATGGCGCGCTCGCCCACCGTCAGGATGTCTGCCGGCAGGTGCTGCCCGTCTGCATCGGCGGTGACCAGGACGCTGTTACTGGTGTCCGTGCACAGGAAGTGGTTCATCCCCGTGCGCAGCGCGGCCCCTTTGCCCAGATTGAGCGCGTGGCGCAGCACCACTACCTTGGGATCCTTCACCGCCACCTCGAAAACGGCATCACACGTTGCCGGGCTGCCGTCATTGACCAGGATGATGCGGTTCACCCGGGCATCCACGGAGAGTGCGGAGATGACCGAAAGAAGCTGTCCAGACGGCTTCAGTGCCGGGATGAGGACGGTGATGGGCATACCCGACAGCTTGCAGTAAATGGCTGCAATGCAACCGGGCCATGCCGCTTTCTGCGGCCGCCTGCCAGACTGGTATCAAGCGCGATCGGAGCGCACGTACCAGAGGGTGTTGTACCGCAACGCGTGGCGGTCGTGCAGATTGAAAAACTCCGAGATGGAAATCTCCCCGCACTCCTTCTGCTCCCCCCCGAACTGGTACTCGGTCGCGAATGCGAGGCGACGCTGGGGAGATGCCTTGAGGAGACGCTGCATCAGGTCCATGATGTCGTCGCGTAAGTCGGACCGGAAAAGCAGGGCATCATCGCAGGGCCAATCCATTACCGTCCCGGCGTAGCAGGCGTTGCGCGAGGCCTCCAACTCCTTATTGGCTACGTTTACCATCACACCATTCAGTCCGTCGAAAACAGGCTGGAACAATCCGCGGCGACTGATCAAGGTTTCATCCGCGCGGCAGGCAAAACTGGGATACCGCGGGAGGACGGGAACTTCGGGGCAGTCGATGGAAATGAGCTCGATCGTGGGCACGGATGCAGTGGGAGTGGGGCTTGTGCGGACACGACGCCTGTGGTTCGCCCTTTATTAGTTTTCCCAACCACGTTTTTGTAGCATGCGATTATTAGCTTTCAGGCTTATCGCATGGCTGGTACTCCCGTATTTTTCACTGCGACTTTTGTGACGTTTTCCGCCCTGCCACATAGTCCTCTGGAGAAAAATTCTCGAGGGGGAATTCTTCCCAACCCTTCGCATCAAAGTGCCACCACTCGCTGGGGAAAATCTCAAATCCATGCTTCATCATGCATTGCTGGAGCCGTGCCCGGTTCTTTGCGACTTCGGGTGGCACGAGTTTGAAATCCGCGGCTGCCTTGGGTGAGAAGTCATCATAACCGGTCGGCATGGGCAACTCCAACCCTGTCTTGAGATCAATGAGCGTGAGATCCACGGCGGCACCACGGTTGTGACGGGAGCCCTTCGCCGGGTCCGCCACATAATTGGCATCCGGCAGCGTCTTCCAAAACTCATACTGCACGGACCGCGGCCGGTATCCGTCCCAGATTTTCAATCCCATACCTTGGGCACTGAGTTCCTTTTGGACAGCGGCCAGTCTCTCCGCAACCGAGCGACGCAGGAGGCAGGTGTTCGATGCATAAAATCGCTTTCTGAAAAAATTATCCTCCGTCGCATAAGGCAATGAAATGATGATGTCCGGGATGAGCGCCTTGATCTCTACGAACTCATGGCCCGGCTTGAATGAGGCAGGCGGGGGCACGGGCTTGGAGTCGTCCGCCCGAAGTGCACCTGGCAGGGAAAAGGAAATCAACGCAACCCGAAGAAGCAGTCTCAGTGACGCGGTCATGCGCATGAACTTAGCACAATCCCCATCATCCCATGTCCAATTCAACCTGGGAGGGGACTACAATTCTTTGCCGCTTGAAAGTGGCATTCCCTGCCGTTAGCCTTCCCGCTCATGTCGAAACTTCTCCGTATCCTCCTTTGGGTCGCCATCTCCGCTCTCGGTGCGGGATCTGTGGCGTATTCAGCTCTGCACGAAGGCGAGACGATCAACGCCCTATGGCTGGTGGTCGCGGGTCTGTGCACCTTTGCTGTGGCCTACCGCTTCTATTCGAAATGGCTGGTGACCAAGGTGCTGGTGCTCGATGCGCAGCGTGCTACGCCCGCTCATACGAAGAACGACGGCAAGGACTATGTGCCCACGAACAAGTGGGTCGTTTTCGGCCATCACTTCGCTGCCATCGCGGGGCCGGGGCCGCTCGTGGGTCCGGTGCTCGCAGCGCAGTTCGGCTACCTTCCGGGCATGCTCTGGCTGCTCATCGGCGCGACGTTGGGCGGCGGGGTGCATGATGCGATTGTGATGTTCGCCTCCATCCGCCGTGGCGGGAAGTCGCTCGGCCAAATGCTCAAGGAGGAGATCAATCCTGTGGTGGGCATCGTCGCCATGGTCTCCGTGCTCGGGATCATGACCATCCTGCTGGCCGTGCTCGGCCTCGTGGTGGTGAAGGCGCTCGCGGAGAGCTCATGGAGTCTCTTCACGATTGCCATGACCATCCCTCTGGCACTGATCATGGGCGTGGCTCACACCATCTTCAAGGCGAGTGTCCGTAGCGTGCCCGTCTTCGGCATCGTAGGCCTCCTGGTAAGTGTGTGGGCCGGGAGCCGCCTGCACGACTGGGGTATCGCCCACTATTTTGACAATCGTGGTGAGTGGCACGCCCTGGCCATCATGATTTACGGCTTCGCCGCGTCCGTGCTGCCGGTGTGGCTGCTGCTGGCTCCACGCGACTACCTGAGCACCTTCATGAAAATCGGCACGGTGGCAGTGCTGGCGGTGGCCATCATCTTTGTAGCTCCGCAACTGCACATGCCGAAGCTGACCAAGTTCGTCGATGGCACTGGTCTCGTCTTCGCAGGCACGGTCTTCCCCTTTGTCTTCATCACCATCGCGTGCGGCGCCATCTCCTGTTTCCACGCACTCATCTCCTCCGGCACCACCCCGAAGCTGCTGGACCGGGAGGACAGCATCCGCAGCATCGCCTACGGCGCGATGGTCACCGAGATGCTCGTGGCTCTCATGGCCCTGATTGCAGCCTGTGCGCTGATGCCCGGTGAATACTTCGCCATCAATGCCGGCATGAACAAGACGCTGCCTCCCGAGCAGGTGGTGGCGGCAGTCACGGCGGCGGGATTCCCCGTGACGGTCGAAGGCATGAACACGCTGGCCTCAGATATTGGTGAGAAGACGATGTTTGGTCGCGCAGGTGGCGCGCCGACCTTTGCGGTGGGCATGGCGCACATGTTCGCACGCGCTTTCGGCGCCGGGTGGATGGCCTTCTGGTATCACTTCGCCATTATGTTCGAAGCGCTCTTCATCCTGACGACCATTGATGCGGGCACGCGCGTGGGGCGTTTCATTCTGCAGGACTTCCTTGGCGGCATCTGGAAGCCTTTGGGCAATACGCGGAACCTGACAGCGAATGTCTTCGCATCCGCGCTGCTCGTGGCGGCGTGGGGTTATTTCCTGTACCAGGGCGTGGTGGACCCGCTGGGCGGCATCAATACACTCTGGCCCATCTTCGGCATTGCCAATCAATTGCTCGCCGTCATCGGCCTCTGCCTCGGCACTACCGTGCTCATCAAGATGGGCAAGGCGCGTTTCCTCGCCGTGACTGTCTTGCCGCTCCTCTTCCTCATGTCCGCCACCTTCTCGGCGGGATATATCAAGATCTTCGACAAAGACCCCAAGATGGGTTTCATCGCCGCCGCGGATTTCTTCGGCGCGAAGATCGCAGCGGGTGGCACTGAACCGCAGATGAAGGAGTGGGCCGCGCAGCAGTTCAACTTCCAGGTAGACGTATTTGTGACCGGCTTCTTCCTGCTTGCTGTCGCCGTGATCTTCCTGGGTTGCCTCTACGAGTGGGTGCGCCTGCTGAGCGGAGCGAAGAAGGCGATGCTGAAGGAGGACCCGTACGTGAC
>JAEYUU010000189.1 GCA_023429545.1 Verrucomicrobiota bacterium | reverse complement strand
GTACAAGTCACACCTCTGGGCTGGCAAGTTCATGGTCCTGGGGAAGGACGTCATCGGCACGTTGATACTTCTGTTCTCGAGGTTTGCATTCGATGTGATACTCTTTCCCGCCACCATCATGGCGCTGTCTTTGTGGGAAACGCACTACGGCACCTTGGGAAGGCGACTGGCATTCCTCGGGCACATCAGTTACTCGTCATACCTGCTCCATTTTCCGCTGCAGTTGTTCATTGTCTGGGCATTCAGGCATTTTTCCATGCCGCGTGATTTCTTTTATTCTCCCGCATCACTCGCCTTGTTCTTTGCGCTCCTGATTCCGCTGTCCCTGTACACTCATCATTACTTCGAGCGTCCGTGCCAGTCTTTCATCCGGAGGAGGCTGCTTCAAGAGCGCCATGGGGAGGATTGAAAACGGATCCAAGGCCGACTGACCCAAGCCTTCAACAAACAAACGTTCCACCACCGCAACCCACTGCCCAGCGACCGCCCCTTCCCCTCCCTTTCGTTACGTTTTCCCCACGATCTTGAAAAGACACCCTCCTGATCCACGTCTATTCTCCTCTCCACATGAAATCCATCACCCTGCTTACCGCTACAATTCTCCTCTCCCTGGGCGTTGCCGCCCGCGCTGAAACCACCGTCACCCTTACCGGCCTGCACAACTGCTGCGGCTCCTGCGAAAAGGGCATCACCAAGGCCCTCACCAGCGTCAAGGACGTGACCGCCACGGTGGAAGACGACAAGGCCACCATCACTGCCAAGACCAAGACCGCCGCTGACAAGGCCGTGGATGCCCTCCTCGCCGCCGGCTACTACGGCGTGGGCGCTCCCGAGCAGAAGATCGCCGACAAGAAGGTGAAATCCGCCACCGTGAGCGGCACCCACCTTTGCTGCGGCAAGTGCGTCACCGGAATCGCCAATGCCGTGAAGACCGTCCCCGGCGCCACCGGCCACACCGCCACCAAGGGAGCCAAGAGCTTCACCGTGGAAGGCGACTTCAACCTCAAGGACCTCCTCGCCGCCCTGAACAAGGCGGGTTACAACGGCGAGATCAAGTAAGCTGCGAACGCTAGCTGCTCGCGTTTTTATTCCGAGGCCCCCACCGGAAACGGTGGGGGCCTTTTTGTTGTGGGTCGAATCGCATTCAATTGCCCCTGGCGAGGGCTCGAAAGGCGTACCGGGCCCTCATCAGGTTTCATGCGCAGGTGACGTTGCGTGTGCTTTGCACTTGCAACACGCTATTGCGAAGTCACTGCGATCTCTGCCGTCGCACCACACGCGTGGAGCGGCTCTGGATTACATGGCCTCATTTCTCCCCCAGCAGTTCCTTGATATTCTTCTCCATTAGCCTGGCATCGTCACTCCCCTTTTCGTACCGGCCACCCTCGTGGATATGGCGTATCACACCATCCCGGTCCATGAGGAAGCTCACGCTGGTCCAGGGGCGGTCGCCGGTTTCCAGCCACCACTCCTTGAGCGTCGTCCAGTCACGATCAATGGCCACGGGGAATTTGAACCCGAACCGCCGGGCGTGCGCAGCCACGTCCGCTTCGTTCAGGGGTGTATTGCTCTTGTGGTGATACACGCCTACGACCACGAGGTCCCTGTCCTTGTACTCCTCGTGGAATGCATTCAGCGTGGGCGCTGTCGCCCCGCAGTGCGGGCACTCCGGCGCGGTCCACCAGCGCACCAGCACCACCTTCCCCCGCAAACCCGCGAGCTTCAGCGGAGTCGAGTTGAGCCACCCTTCCAGCCGCCACTCCGGCGGGCGGGTGCCCACCACATCTCCAGCAGCGCCACCCTTGGGCGGCGGTGAGCTTTCCATGGTGCTCATGGCCACAAAGTTGGCACAGGCAGCCATGAACAGACACCATGGGTGAGGTCGAATGTACTGCATAGCTTCGCTCCTTCAGGAAGCATACGCCCGCGCAACCGCCCCTGCATCAAGGCTCATCCGTTTTCGATTCACCCATTCCGGTCCGGGCTACTCACGGCGGGCTGGATCGGAGTTGCCGGACGTCTCACCGTTGTGGTCCAGGGTCTTGTCGCTCCCCCCACCCATCTGGTACGGCTTGGCAGTCGTCTCTTCCGTGCGCGGTGGCGGTACGGGGTCGCAAGCTGCCAGCAGCACCACCATCGCCGAGAACACGCCCGTCATGATGCCTGATTGCACGAGTTGGAAAATCTTCATGGTTCATCGTGCGGGCTGGTTCCTGCCCGCATTCCTTCCTTCAAAGGGATCGCCCTCTCCTTGCCATCTGCGTGCCTTTCGGAACCGTCAGCCTTGTCGTGCAGATCACACGAATCCGCCAACTCCCTCGCCCTTATCCCTTTTCTCTTTTTACTTTTCACTTAAAGAATCCACCCCCCATGGATTTCCCCACCGTCTGGCAGCATCTTCATTCCAAGGAATGGATGTGGACCTTCGGCCGGAACGCGGTGGAAGGGACGCAACTGGCCAAGGCAGGCCGGGTGCGCGTGCGCAACGCCGAGCTGGTGGACGGACGTGATCTGGAAATCACCGCCCACGTCACCGACACGCGGCTCACGCTGTATGAGACCACGGTCACGCTGCGATGGCAGGAGGAGCGCCGCGTCACCATCCTGAGCCGCTGCCTGTGCCCGGCAGGCACCTTGTGCAAACACGCGGCGGCGCTCATCGCCCACGCCAGCGACAGGCAGCATCAGCCGGACATCGAGGAGCGCGTGACCAAGCCGGCACCGCCTCCGCCTCCTGCGGTGAAACCGGAGGCCAGTGCCAGCGTGAAGCCGACGCGCATCGTGCAGCATGCGAAAGCCGCTCCACAACCGCTGCTTCTGCTGCGCCGCATTGATGCCACCCTGCCGCGCGATGCCAAGTCCGCCAAGCCGCTGCGCATCCCCGTGGCGGATCCCATGGTGGCGTATCCGGGCTGCCCGGATCGTCTCTCCACCCTGGTGCGCTCCACGGAGCATGAATGGACCACAGCAGATGGTGTGATGCACCGCATCCCGCGTGACCCGGAGGCGGAGCGCACGTTGCTGCGCGAGATCATGTTCCTGGGGCTGCTGCCCTTCATGGAGGCGCATCCCGGTGTAGTCACCAGCGCGCCGCTGAATCACCTCGCGGTCCTGCAAGGGCACGAGCTGGAGTTCTGGAAGACCTTCCGCCAGCAGGATGTGCCACGCCTGGATAGGCACGGGTGGCACATCGAGGTTTCGGATGACTTTGGTTTCGATGTCATCCCGGTGCAGGACCATCACTGGGTCACCTCCCTGAATGCAGAGCCAGGCGGCGGCGCGGGCATGATGTACGCGCTGGAGATGGGCATTGATCTCGATGGCCGCCGTGTCTCGCTCATTCCGATTCTCGCAGAGGCCGTGCAGCAAGGGCTCACCGTGCAGGAGGTCGCAGAGAGTCCTGACGCGCCCTTCCTCTTCGTGGTGCCGGAGCTGGGTGAGCGCCTCATCTCCCTGCCGGGTCGCCGGCTGCTGCCCATCCTCTCCATCCTGCACGAGCTTTTCACATCCGGTGCGAAGAAGAAGAACAAACTCCAGGTGGACCGCTTGCGTGCCGCGCAGCTCGGGGTGCAACAGGGCATGGCCTTGCAGATGCCCTCGGAGCTCACGGCCCTGGGGGAGAAGCTCGCCACGTTCACTGACCTGCCGCAGGTGGATCTGCCACCCGGCCTGCGCGCCACGCTGCGCCCCTATCAGCATGAGGGGCTGCGCTGGCTGCAGTTCCTGCGCGAGTTCGGCCTGCACGGCATCCTCGCGGATGACATGGGCCTGGGGAAGACCGTACAGACCATCTCCCACCTGTGCCTCGAGGTGGAGTCTGGCCGCGCGGACCGCCCCAGCCTCATCCTCGCGCCCACCAGCGTGCTGCGGAACTGGGCTTCGGAGATCAAGAAATTCGCGCCCGCATTGCGAGTGATGATCCTGCACGGTGACAACCGCCGCGAGCGCTTCGCTTACATCCGGCAGCAGCATGTCGTCATCACCTCCTATCCATTGCTGATACGGGATATTGAGAAGCTGCAGACCTATGAGTGGCACCTCGCCGTGCTGGATGAGGCTCACGGCATCAAGAACGCCCGCGCCAAGGCCGCGCAGGCGGCGCGCTCGCTGAACGCCCGCCACCGTCTCTGCCTCACGGGCACGCCCATGGAGAACCACCTAGGCGAGCTCTGGAGCCTCTTCCATTTTCTCATGCCCGGCTTCCTCGGCGAGCAGGACGCCTTCCGCTCCTTCTTCCGGAATCCCATCGAGAAGAAGCAGGATGCTGGAGCGCAGCAACGCCTCTCCGCACGCCTCCAGCCGGTGATGCTGCGCCGCACGAAGGACGCCGTGGCGAAGGATCTGCCGCCCAAGACGGAGATCCTCAACGTCATTGAGCTCGACAAGACCCAGGCGGATCTCTACGAGACCATCCGCGCCACCGTGCACAAGCGCGTGCGTGATGCCATCGACGACCAAGGTATCGAGCGCAGCCAGCTCATCGTGCTCGACGCGCTCCTGAAGCTCCGCCAGGTCTGCTGCCACCCCGCGCTGCTGAAGACGGAGAGCGCGAAGAAAATCGACACCTCCGCGAAGACCGGATTCCTCATGGAGGAGCTGCTGCCCGAGTTGCTGGAGGAAGGGCGGCGCATCCTCATCTTCTCCCAGTTCACGGAGATGCTCGCGATTCTGGAGAGGCAGTTCGCGGAAAAGGGTCTGCGCTTCGTGAAGCTCACCGGCTCCACCACGGATCGCGAGAAGCCCGTGCGTGAGTTTCAGGAGGGGCGCGTGCCGCTCTTCCTCATCTCGCTGAAGGCGGGTGGCGTGGGGCTCAACCTCACGACCGCTGACACCGTGATTCACTACGACCCATGGTGGAATCCCGCCGCGGAAGCGCAGGCCACGGACCGCGCCCACCGCATCGGCCAGACCAAGCCGGTGTTCGTGCACAAGCTCATCTGCCAGGGCACCATTGAGGAGCGCATCGTGGAAATGCAGCGCCGCAAGAGCGCGCTGATCACCGGGCTGCTCACGGGAAGCGCGGAATCGCTGAAGCTCACGCATGAAGACATCAAGGAGCTGCTCTCACCGTTGTGAGGTGGGGAGTGGAAGAAGCATGGCGGACCGCTGATGGCTGCGCCTGCGTTCCGAATTGGATGACATCCTCGCCTCTCCCGAGACAGAACCCGAGTCCGCCACCTGATGAGAATGACGAATCCGATGCTTTTACCTAAACTCCTCAGCTTTTTTCTCTCCTGAGAAACTCATGCGAATGCCGTCACGTTCGTCAATTTCGTCAGGGCGGCAATAGACCGCCAATCACAATTCAGTCCCAGCCCAACTGCCCAAGTTCGTGTATCCGTCATCAGCATTCCATGCCAAGGGGTCAACGCATCAGTCACGTCGACTGGCATGCACCATCAGTAAGGGTATGCCGACCCCTTCCGGCCCACCAGTCCCCATAGTTGGCAAGTTTGCCATGGTGGAGAGAGGCGGCCTGCAGTCCACCTTCGAGAAGTGGACGTGATACTATTTGCGATGGAGCCAGCTCCTTGCAACGGTGTGGAACTCACTCTGCGCTTCCGCGCCCTCTCCCCATTGCCGTGATTCACCGCCTTACGATTGCCCTGCTCTGTCTGGGAGCTGGCATGAACATCGTCGGTTTGCTGAGGAGTGATTACTCGTCCACTGCTGAGACCTTGGTGCGGCTTTCCACCGCGGTACCGCTGTGGAGCCTGGTTATCTGGAAGATCTGGACCCGACCACGACAGTGGGGACGTGGGGTGGGTATTGTGATGCTGCTTGTGGTGCCGTGTCAGGTTTTTCTCTGGTACAGGGCCATGCGGTACTTTGAGCGCCTCCATGCAGGAATGAACTTCGGCACGGAACTTCTGAGGTTCCTCCCCTATGAAATCCTGCTGACGTTGGCTGGAGTCTTGTGTCTGATCCTGGGCTCTCCGCGAAAACAATCCTCGTGATTGGTTGAACCACCCTTCATTACTTCCAACAGGAAGCTGATGCGCGCGCAGGAACCGTACAAGGGAAGGTTCACGATGCGCCGTATCCGCCTGCATAGCACGACGCGGCGGCAGACCCACCGCACGCTGTCAGGGCGGGGGCACCAATCTCCTCCCGCTACTTCTTCTGCCAGGGCCAGCGGAAGCCTTTTTTCTTTTCCTCCGCGGGAGGCGGGGCGGTGGGCTGGGTTTGCGCTTGGCCACCCTGGAGGGGTGCCTGGACTTGAGGCTGGACGCTCATGGTACCACTAGGGCCGGCGCGGAAGCCGGGGGCGGCGGATTCGATCTGCGGAGCCTGGCCGGGCTGCTGCGGGGTCTGCTCCTGACCGCTGCCTTTGGGCGGGAGCGCGGGCATGTTCGTGAAGTCGATGGTGGCGGCGGACATGTGCGGGGCGTTCACCTTGTAGTCGAAGGCCTGCGGAGGCAGGGCGCGGCCACTCTTGTCATACTGGCGGATGACGCGGCGGAAAATTTCGCCCTTGGCATTCAGGCAGCGCTCCTCGACGACACGGCCAAGGTCATCAAAGTAGAAGTTCACCCGGGCCACGAGATTCCCGGCGCCATCGTAAATAATGCCCTGGGTGGGATCACCATTCTGGTTGAGGACGAAAACTTTTTCCGCGATGACGACCCCGCGCGAGTCATAGGTTTTTTCCGTCTGCTGAAGTTTGATGGGGTCCTTGGTGGAGTCCGTCTTGGTGCCATCTGGGTGGAGCACGGTGCGGGCATTCACGGAGATGCCGGTGATGCGCTGGGCGTGTCCCTGGGTGGCCATGAGGAGGCAGCAGGCAACCGCGAGGAACGGCAGCGGCAGCAGCGCAAGGCGGCGTGTTCTGAAGGGAGTCATCTGAGG
>JAEYUU010000156.1 GCA_023429545.1 Verrucomicrobiota bacterium | reverse complement strand
ACGCAAAGGTGATGCGATCCAGCCGCACCAGGTAGTGTCCGCCATTGTCGAAGTTCGCCTGCCAGAAGCGTGGATTGCTGTCCACCTCATTGGGATTGTTGGGTTGGGGCTGGGGTTGTGGCACGGGCTGGTTCTGCGCGGAGAGCGTGGCAGTGGCGGCGAGAAGGAGCAGCGTGGCGGCAAGGACGGATTTCATGGGAAACGGGAAGCTCTGGATGTATGGAAAAGCATGGCACAAGTTCAACTGCGCGGAAAGTGCGTAGTTTGCACGCTTCTGTGCCAGAGACCTGACAAAGAGGCAAAAACAATGGAAGATGGTCGTAAGGTTTCGCATGTCATTCCGCACCTTCATCACCCTTCTGGCATCATTCACCGCCGCGGCCACCCTTCCGGCTGCGGAGGTGGTGAGGCAGAAAATCGACCTCATCCAGGCCATCAAGGCCGGGAAAGTCAGTTACAACATTGACCCCAAGCCAACCCTTCACGATCCGCCTGAGAAAATTTTCACGGTCGACGACAAGGGGCAGCTCAAGATCAGCGGCAACGGCTTCGGCTACGTCCGCACGAATGAGGACTACAAGGACTACCACCTCGTCATCGACTTCATGTTCCCCGGGCCGACCATGGGCTCGCGCGAGGGCAAGGCACGCGACAACGGCCTGCTCATTCACAGCCACGGACCCGATGGCGCCTATGGCGGCACGTGGATGGCCAGCATCGAGGCGCAGATCATCGAGGGCGGCGTAGGAGACATCCTCGTGCTCTCCCCAAAGCTGACAGACGGCACCGAACTGACCACCAGCCTGTCTTCGGAGTACGCGCTGGATCGCGACAAGGAGAAGATCTGGAAGAAGGGCGAACCCCGACAGACCGTGACGAAGGGCCGAATCAACTGGGAGAAACGCGATGTGGACTGGAAGGACGTGGCCGGCTTCCGTGGCCGCGATGACGTGGAGTCACGCGTGAAGGAGTGGACCCGCATGGAGGTCATCGCGAAAGGCGATACGCTCCAGTACTTCGTAAATGGAGTGCTGGTGAATGAAGCCTTCGATTGCAAGCCGAGCTCCGGCAAAATCTGCCTGCAGACGGAAGGCGCGGAGATGGTGGTGAAGCGTTTCGAGCTGTATCCGCTGGGTGAGTTCAAGGAGAAGTGGGATCCGGTGCAGGCCTCCGGCGGTTCGGATATCGATGTGAAGGCGAGCCGCGAAACTTCGTGGACGCCCGAGCAGTCGCAGAAATCGATCGAACTGGACGGACCCTATGAAATCCAGCTCGTGGCAGCGGAGCCCCTCGTGCGTGACCCGGTCGAACTGACCTGGGACGCACAGGGCCGCTGCTTTGTGGCGGACATGATCGACTATCCCCTGGGCGCTGGCCCGGGGAAGCCGCCTTTGTCACGCATCCAGCAGCTCGTCGATGACGACGGTGATGGCCGCTATGACCGGGCCATCACTTTTGCGGATAAAGTCGATCATGTGCAGGGCCTGCTGCCCTTCCGTGATGGACTCATCGCCACCACACGCACGCAGATTCTTTTCATCCGCGACACCAACGGGGACGGGGTCGCAGATGAAAGGAAGCCGCTCGTGGAAGGCTTTAATCCGAATCACTCCCAGCTCCAGGTATCTGCCCCGCGCTGGGGACTGGACAACTGCATCTACTTCAACAACGGCCTGGATACGAAAGAGATTTATCCCGCCGGAACCCCGGACGAGAAGCAGAACTTCACCCGGAGCAATCTGCGCTATGACCCCGCCACTGGGAAGATGACGCCCACCACGGGCTTCGGCCAGTTTGGCGGCTGCTTCGATGACTGGGGCCACCACTTCTTCTGCTCGAACCGCAGTCCGGTGATGTTCGCCGTGATGCCGCATGAGGCGGTGCTCCGCAATCCGAACGCGGGGATCACCCAGGGCTGGGAGGATATTGCTCCGAGCGGCGCGGATACCAAGGTGTATCCACTTCAATTGACTCATACCACGGCGGACGCGCATGCCGGCACGAATACCGCCGCCTGCGGGCTCGGTGTCTATCGCGGCGATCTCATGCCCGAACTAAAGGGGAACATCTTTGTGCCGGATCCCACCGGCCAGCTCGTGACGCGCTACATCGTGGAGCCGAATGGCGCGAGCCTGAAGGCCACGCGTGTGGGAGATCACAAGGAATTCTTCGGCAGCCGCGATGAATGGTGCCGCCCGGTGAATATCACCACTGGTCCCGATGGCGCACTCTATGTGTGCGACATGTACCGCCGCTACATCGACCACGCCCGTTTCTTCCCGGAGTCGTTTGTGAAGACGCATGACATCCGCCAGGGTGAAAACGAAGGCCGCATCTGGCGCGTGGTGCCGAAGGGCAAGAAGGCGCGCAAGATCGAAGCGGCACCGAAGAAAGTGGAGGAACTCGTGGCATGGCTGGGACACGCGAATGCCTGGCAGCGCGAGACGGCGCAGCGGCTGCTGGTGGACAAATCACCCTCGGAACTTAGAAATCTGCTCACGGCGCTGGAGGCCCAGATCAAGAGCATGGGCACAGAAGGTGAGGGCCCGCTTCTCACCCGCGTTCACGCTGCCAATCTTGTGTATGGACTGGTGCAGAGACACGGATATGCAAAGCTCGCGCCAGTATCGCCTGTGAGCCAGGCCGTCTTCCCCCACAAAGAAGCCGATTTCGAATCGCTCAGCTCTTTCCTGATCCGGGCTGGAGAGGCGGATGATCATGCAGCCAGCGGACGCGCAGCCCTGCTGGCCCTGTGCAGGAATCCCGCTGAAAGCCCCGAGAAAGTCATCGAAGTGCTGTCCGGGGTCGCCTCGCAGTACGAAGAGACCTCCCATGGGAAGGTCACCTTCAGCCTGGATGATATCTGGCTGCAGCGCGCGGCCCTCTCCACGTCCAAGGGAAATGAAGGCGCAGTGCTGCAGGGCCTGATGTCCAAAGCGCACATCAGACGTGACTACAAGCCCGCTCGTGCGGACTTCATTCGTGCCCTTGTGTCCTGCTCCGCCGCGAATGGAAGTGCGGAGGACTTTGCCAAGGCGCTTTCCGTGCTGAACCAAGAATCCGGTAAACTCACGTGGTGGAAGCCCGCTCTTCTGCAAGGTCTCGCCGAAGGGCTGCCGAAATCGGGTGGCAAGTTGGGTGTGAAGACGCTCGTCCAATTCACCACCTCTCCTCCTGAACAGTACAAAGCTGCCGCGGCAGAAATCACCACGCTGCTCGGACTTGTGGACAAGATCATGGTGGACGGGAAAGCACCTGCCGAGCAACGCCTCGCCTGCATCCCGCTGCTGGCCCAGCGCCCCTGGGACAAGGCAGAGCCGGTCATGCGCACGCTGCTGGATGATGGCCAGCCGCTGGAGATCTCCACGGCAGCCTTTGCCTTGCTGAAGAAGTTCGGCGCGGAGAAGACGGCTCCGCTGCTCTATGAACTGCTGCCGAAGCTCGGACCCACGCAGCGCCTCGAAGCCGTGAAGATGCTCACCGGCAATGGCAAGACCGTGAAGGATTTCTTCGAGCGCATCGACCGCGGTGAGCTGCCCAAGGCCTTCGTAGATGCGGAAACCCGCTGGCGTTATCTCCGCCCGAACAATCCCATGTTCGAGCTGGCCTCCAAGATTTTTGGAAGCCCCAGCGGTGACCGCGCCGCAGTGATCACTGCTTATCACGACGCCACGAAAGTGAAGGGCGATGCCGCCAAGGGTCAGCAGGTTTTCGCCACCATCTGCATCACCTGCCACAAGGTGAGAGGCCAGGGCGTGGACGTGGGACCGGACATTACCGACGTGCGCATCAAGGAGAAGGAAGCGCTGCTGAGCGACATCCTGGATCCCAACCGCATGGTGGAGGCCCGCTGGATGGCATATCAGATCGACACCAAGGACGGCCGCATGATCGCGGGCTTGATCGCCGGGGAAACATCCACCGAAGTGACCGTAAGAATGGCTGCCGGCCTTACCGAAGTCATTCCCCGCTCAAACATCGCCAAGATGAAATGCCTCGACGCCAGCCTCATGCCCGTGGGCTTGGAAGGGGGCATTACCAAAGAGCAAATGGCAGATCTGCTGGCTTACTTGAAGGGGGAGTGATCAGTGTCGCGGTGAGCGGTGGGACGGTAGTTCGAGGCGCAGCCGTCTCCTGGGACCGCGACACTCCGTTGTCGATTTAGATTAACCAGGCGGCGAAGCCGCGCCGTGAATGACGGGCAACAGCGGAGTGCCGTGGTCCCAGGGGGCTGCCGCGTTCCGGTACGCTACGTGCACCTTTTCATTCTTCCGTCGAATAATATTCCCCGGTCCACGTCTCAGTTCGATTGCGAGGGCTTCACACCGCCGTTGACGTCCTCAACTCGAACCTGCTATTACCTCACCACATGAGATGCATTGGAGTGGTCATGGGAGTCGTCCTGCATGGGTGCACGATCTTCCCGGCAGCCGCGCAGGAGGACAAAGATGCATCTGCCTCTGCTCCGTCGTCTAGCGAAGAAATTTCCGCCAAAGCCGCCCAAGCCATCGAAGACCTCCTTGCCGACAAGAAACTATGCGCGCGTCTCACCCACGCTGAAGCGGACAAGGTTGTGGGCGAAATGCTGGACGCCTTTCCCGGTGTGAAGAAGTACGGGTTCCTGAATGAGGCGTACAAGCTGCTGAAACCCGAGGTGAAGCAGCAGCCGGAGCATGCGGTGAAGGCGCGGCTGCTCGCAGCCCTCGCACGCATTGGCCGGCAGCGTGTCACCGACATTGCCGAGGCGGAGCAACTCGACCTTCTGCTGAATCCCGATCAGCCGGATGCCTGGCTGCGTCGCGGCATCCGCTATGCGAAGATGAAGGAGGAGAAATGGGCGGCGGATATGTTTCTGGAAGGACTGCGTCGCACGGACTTTGCGCGGCCTCCGGAATTCTTCACCATACTGGCGCCACCGACCACCGGTTGGGTTGCACGCATCTCCAGGGCAAAACGTACCGACGAATTGAACTCGGCGCTGGCGGATGCGTTTGTGCGTACAAAGCCCGGAACGGCGGGGATGGTGGCCTTCACCATGCTGCAGGCCGTGCTGGATGTGGAGGACACACCGCTGCAACCCCAGAGACTCGCGCTCCTGCTGAAGTCCGTGCGAGAGCATCAGCAGCATCTCTTGCTCTCGCACATGGCGCAGTTTCACGCGCGTGTGCATGCATGGGCGGAGGCCGGTCATCACGATGCGGCCACGGCCCTGGCACGAGCCCTGGTCCTGACACCGGTGAATGGGGAAAAGGGCGGCGGGCGGGAACGAGACCAAGGGCAGAAGGCAGGCTCATTTGCCTCCACAGCGATGTGGGGTGAAAAGCCGTGGACCGTCGATGCGGGGGGCGTGATTCCCACCCTCATGAAGATCGCCTTGCGCGAACCGCATGCGGACTTCCTCATGGAAGCAGAGGTGGTAGGCCAGCAGCACCCACGCGATACCCATCTCATTTCCTGCGTGCTGCTCGCGCGCGCAAACGTGTCACCCCTGACTCCGGAGGCGCTGCAACTTGCGCAAGCGCTGGATCCTGTTCCGCGACTGCAGGTGGCGTGGCGTCTCGGTGTGCTTGCTCCCGCCGGTCACGTGGAAGCACGCCTGCTCGGTCCGTGGTTCGCCGAAGGTCTCCCCGGATTGTTGCGCATGCCGGATGTCACCAACGGCACGGGAGGGAACGTGCGGCAGGCGATGCAGTTGATTCCCTGGATGGAGAAGACAGGTCAGGCATCGCTGCTGCCATCTCTTCTCCCGCTCCTCCGGGAGCAGCTTGTCCGGCAGAGCAAGACAGCGGATCCTCTGGTCAATGCCGACCTCTGGCCTCAGATGCTGGTGCTGGCAGTTCTCCATGGGAATGTCCAGGAGCGCGAAGCGTGCGCACATGCATGGAGAGAGGGGGCACAGCGCCGCCAACGCGACGTCAATTCCGATTGGCAAGCCTGCCGGCATCTGGTCCGCGTCTTGCTGAAGGCGATGGTGGAGGCGACTCCAGAGCAGGGCAGGGAACTGGCGAAGCTTGCATTTCAGGCATGGGAACCCTTGTGGTCACGGTCACAGAAGGAAGGTGAGGCGGATCAAGTGACGGCGGCTCTGGTGCTGGATGCGCTCATTTCCGCGAACCTTACTAGGGAACTCGCCGCTTTTGAGCAGCACCTCCTGAAGGAGATCATGTTCGTGAGGGCGCGCGCGCTGGAGACGATTCTGAATAGACTTCAGTCCTATCGCGCTGTTGTGTCTGCGGACAGCGGCAGACTTCCGCCCGCCAGGCTCAAAGTGCACGCGAGTTCGCCAGGTGGCGATCCGCCGCGTGTGGCATGGAGTATTGAATTGCCGTTGAGCCTGGATGAGAGGCGGCGTCTAAGTTTAGCTGATTCGGACGAGGAAGAGTCCACGCCCGTTCTCTACAAATCTCCGAAACAGCATGCCTTCACAGGCAGGTTCGATCTGGAAGTCTATGCAGGGGACACGCCGGATGCCCTGCGCAAAGTGGGGGAGGCGAAATCAGTTGCCGTCGATGGAAGCATGTCCATACCCGAACTCCCGGCTGCGGGTTGGGCGAGAGTGATGCTCAAGAATCCTCGCAATGGTGTCTTGTCCTTCAGCGAGCCTTTGGCCTTCAGCATCCGGGAGCCCGACCTTGATAGCAAGCGGGCGCCACGTGAACCCCTGCCCGCTTGGCCCCAAAGGTGGCGGGAGGAGTTCGGCGACCCCATCTCAGAAGTGATCTCCGTCCAGCGGGGCGCGGAATACTTGCTTCATGTGGATGTGGATGATTACTTTCTGCATCCTTTCTCGAGCGCGGAGTTTCCGTCTGGAATCAGCCTCGTGCTTCTGGACGGGGACAAACGGCCCGTGGCCTCCATCAAAGATATGGCCAGGAGCGAGGTCTTCAAAAGTGTCGGTCCTGCCAGGGCTCTGATTCGTCCGGACCGGTGGGTCGCCTGGAATAATTACTTTGCTGAGGTCGATGCCAGTCTGATTGGTGACAACTGGATTCCCGTGCGCCATCTGGTGCTCGCTGCGGAAGGAGTGGCCAGCCCAAAGTCGCCAGCCGTGCGCCTGCAAAGGTTTGTGTCTCTTTCACAGGACCCGATTCCGGCGCAACTGCCTGTCTTGAATTGCGAATCCGTCGCGCCGGTGGACGCAGATGCGCGCACATGGTTTGTCTCCAATGTCCGCTCTCGCGCCGCTGTGGGTGGTGCAGGTGGCATCAGGGTTTATGACACGTCGGATATCCCCTGGAATCAGATCCTGCATCTGCAGAGTCAGGCCCTTCTGGGAAGGGAGAGTGTTTTTGTATTCAACGACAACCAGATCATCTGCGTGGAATGGTCCTGCGAAGGGAGGCCCGACGCAGCTTTGCGCATCGTGCCGCTCGACACTGATTTGCCGTATGAACGTCATGAACGCCGCATCCTGCCCATGAACCCGCTGCGCTCGGAGGTGGCGGTGGATGAATCTGGAGCCATCTTCACAGCACCCAGCGAGGGTGCTTTCCGCACGAAGTTCCGCGCGCTATGGCTGGCAGCGGATGGCAGAGTGCTGGAGGCTGCCACGGAACGCCCACCCATAGACGGTCGTTCCGAAGTGCTCGTCGCATGGTGGGGCAAAAACGGCACCCTGGGCATCAGCGAGGCCGGCCGCATGTTCCATCTCAAGGTGACAGCGGACGCACTTACCGTGGAGAAGCAGGAGCCCGGCATCGCCTCATTTGAGACGGTGCCGCCAGGCGCGGAGCCCAGCAGCCACCTCTGGCAGCCGCGTTTCGTCCTGAAGAATCCACGGATGCTCCTGCGGCTCGACCAGAAAACTGGAGAGGTACTCACCGGCTACTGGCTGCCATACGTCTGCCGCGGCTCGCCTATCTGGATGGCGGATGAAAACACCCCCGCGCTGTTGACCACGGATCAAGGGGAGCTCATTCGCGTGGCGATTCCTCCACTGGCGAGGTAGCGCGAATGCCAGAAGCGGCCCCGGATGCAATGATTGTTGCATGCTCAAGCGCGGCCAGTCCGTAGGAGGAAAGTGCACGCTGCCGGATGATGCCGTCTTGTGATGAGCCGGAGGGCGTGCTCCATTGTGCCACGCCTCCCGCTCTCTTCATGAAAGTTCCACGCATCTTCGCCCTCATCCTCGCCGCCGCAGCCATGCAGGTGGCCGCGCAATCTCCCAAGGCATCAGCTCCCAAGCCAGCACTCACCACCGCCAAACGTGTGGTCATCCTCGGCGACAGCATCACGCACAATGGGCAGTATGTGGAGTTCCTGGAAACGATCCTCCTGGTGGAGACAAGCTACCGGCCCGAGTTGCTGCCCTTGGGCTTGAGCAGCGAGACGGTCTCCGGCCTTTCCGAGCCCGGCCATGCGGATGGCAAGTTTCCCCGTCCCGACCTCCATGAGCGCCTCGACCGCGTCCTCGCCAAGACCAGGCCCGATCTTGTCGTGGCCTGCTATGGCATGAATGACGGCATCTACTTCCCTTTGAAGGATGAGCGTTTCCAGGCATTCACGACAGGCATGCAGAAGCTGCGGGAAAAGGCCAGGGCTGCCGGCGCGGAGGTGGTGCATCTCACGCCGCCCGTGTTCGACCCGGTGCCCATCAAGGAAAGGGTGCTCCCAGCCGGACTGGATGCCTATCCCAAGCCCTTCGAAGGATACAATCGCGTGCTGGATCGCTACAGCGACTGGCTCCTCAGCCAGCGGGCAAAAGGATGGAAGGTCATCGACATCCATGGGCCCATCAACGAAGCGCTGCGCCAGCGCCGCCAGGTGGATCCGACGTTCTTGTTTTCCAAGGACGGCG
>JAEYUU010000336.1 GCA_023429545.1 Verrucomicrobiota bacterium | reverse complement strand
AGGCCATTACCGGGGCGGGTCTGAATGTCCCCATCTACCTGCTCGGCTCCAGTGATTTCAGCGCGCGACTGGCGGCGGCTCTGGGCCTGCCCTTTGCTTTTGCGTCACACTTCGCTCCCGGCTATCTCGGCGAGGCGTTGAAGCTGTACCGCCGCGAGTTCCAGCCCTCCGCCGCATGCCAGAAGCCGCATGTCATGATCGGGCTGATCGTCTTCGCTGCGGACACGGATGAGGAGGCACGATATCTCCACACTTCCGTGCAGCAGCAGTTCCTGAATCTGATTCGGGGCGTGCCGCGGGAGATGCCGCCGCCGGTGGAGAGCATGCAGGGCCGATGGAGTCCTGCCGAAGAACTGCATGTGCGCCGCATGATGCGGTGCTCTGCCGTCGGGTCACCGGCGACGGTGAAAAAGCAGATCGAGGGATTCATCGAAGAAACCGGAGCGGATGAGATCATTGCGACGGCGCAAATTTACGACCACACCGCGCGCCTCCGTTCGTTCGAGCTGGCAGCGCAGGTCTTGTGCGAGATCAACGAAGGTCCGGGATCTCAACACCATTCCGGTGACTGTTCGGCTTCTCCGCCAGGCGCATCGGTGTTGCCATAAAGGAGCAGGGCTGATTCAGGAAGGAAGATCGGACGACTGGTAGGACCCGATGTGATGCAAGATCGCAGCGGCAGCCGGGTATTTGATGCCATGAGCACACCCACCCGTCGTGACTTCCTCCACGCGACCGCGCTCGCATCCAGCGCGCTGGCCATGCCCTTACTGCGTGCGCAGGGCGCCAACAACCGCGTCCGCCTCGGCCTCATCGGACCGGGAGGCATGGGCTCCAACCATCTCAAGAATTTGGTGAAGAATCCTGAGGTGGAGATCGCGTGGCTCTGCGATGTCGATGCGCAACGTCTGGAGTCTGCGGCGAAGCTTGCGCAGGGCGACTCGGGGAAGGCTCCCCGCACCACGCCCGATCTACGGAAGGTCCTTGAGGATCCCGCCGTGGACGCGGTACTCATTGCCACCCCGGATCACTGGCATGCGCCAGCCACCCTGCTTGCCCTTGCGGCTGGCAAGCACGTCTATGTGGAGAAACCGTGCTCACATACGCTTCGCGAAGGACGGCTCATGGTGGAGGCGGCGCGAAAGGCGAAGAAGATCGTGCAGGTCGGCACACAGAGCCGCAGCACGGATCATGTGCAGCAGGCGATGGAGAAACTCCATGCTGGCGCCATCGGGGATGTCCTGTCTGTGAAAGTCTGGAACAGCCAGTTCCGCCGCAATATCGGTCACGTCCAACCCTCGGCTCCTCCCGCCGGCCTCGATTACGACACCTGGCTGGGACCCGCCCCCAAGGTTCCTTATCAGTCGAACATGCTCCCCGGTTCCTGGCGCTGGTTCTATGCGTTTGGCGAAGGCGACATCGGCAACGATGGTGTGCATGATCTCGATATCGGCCGCTGGGGCCTCGGCGTGGACACGCACCCCACGCGTATCGCGGCGCTGGGCGGAAAGTATTTCCACGATGACGACCAGCAGTGGCCAGACACGCAGGCAGTCATCTTCGAGTATGACCTTGGCGGGGGGGAGAAACGCATGCTCACCTACGAACAACGCCTCTGGAGTGACTATCACCAGGAAGGCTTCGAGAACGGCGATGCCTTCTACGGTACCAATGGCTACATGATCCTCGGGAAGTCCGGCGGATGGAAGATCTACGACAAGAAGGACAAGCTGCGCGAAGAAGGGAAGGGCAGCCCGGACCTGGTGGCGCATCACCGCAACTTCATCGAGTGCATCCGCAGCGGAGCTGTTCCCACTGCGGATATTCACGAAGGTCATCTGTCCGCCAGCCTCTGCCATCTGGCGAACATTGCCACCCGCACCGGCCGGGTCCTTGAGTTTGATCCCAAGGCGGAGCGCATCACCAACGATGCCGACGCGAACATGCTCCTCACCCGCGAGTACCGCGCCCATTGGTCGCGGCCTGCAGTGTGAGGCTGACTGGCAGAGGCCTCTCCACCCTCACGCGTCGAACTGCGGAATCTTCATGGACTCTCCACCCTTGAGCGCGGACTGGTGAGCGACGATGCCGGGCGCGGTGTAGGCCACGGCCTCGTAGATATCCACGGCGGGCTTGCGCTGCTTGAGCACGGAGTCGATGAACTCATGCGTGATGAAGCAATGCGACCCCTCATGGCCACTGTTGTGGCGCAGCGGCTCGGGCAGCAGGTCCGTTTTCCACCACTGCACCTCGTGATACTTTTCCATGACCTGGGCGCTGCGGACGAATCCCCCGGCGTCCTTCTCCGTCCTGCTCTGTGAGCGCACGGTGCATGGTTCAGCTCCATTGGGCCCGCTGTAGTAGAAGCTCATCTTGTCGCCATAAAACCGGGCGCGCTCTCCGCCTGTCTGAGCGCCGCGCCACCAGACCGCCACACGCATGGCATTCCCGCGGTTGGTCTTGAAAAGCGCGGTCTCGTTCCAGAAGGGATTCTTGTAAACGTTGTCCTTCAGGATGGGATGGTCGTCTCCCCAGCCGTGGCACGTGACCTCGATCAGGCGTTCGCCCGTGACGCTGATCAGGTGGGAGGTGCAATGCGTGGGGTACTGCATGGGGGCGATGCCGTGCCGCCAGTTGCGCTTGCCGTCCTTGTCAAAATAGAGCTCCTCCAGACCAGGATGGTGATACTCTGACTCCGTGTAATAGAGGTTCCCGAAGGCTCCCTCCCGGTGGAACTTCCGCGCGGAGATAGTGAGCTGCTGCCAGTGGCTCGTCTCCGCCATCATGTAGGTCAGCCCCGTCTTTTTGACGGCATCGATCAACTGCTGGCACTCCTCCAGCGTCATCGCCGCGGGCACGGCGCAGAGGACATGCTTGCCCGCAGCGAGGCACAGGAGCACATGCCGCACGTGATCCGGCATCGGCGTGAACAGCGCGACCGCCTCGATTTTGGGATCCTTGACGAGTTCTTCGAGTGAGTCGTAAGCCTTCGCACACTTGTAGGTTTTCTGCAGAGCCTCACGTCTTTCGGGACGCAGATCGCTCACCGCCTCCACGATGCAGTCAGGGTGCTCGTGGAATTGGAAGCCGAGACCAAAATGCCCGCCGACGATGCCGATCCGCAGTTTCCTGGCGGGTGCTTGTGCGCCAACCCATCCGGGAATGGCCAGCAACGCGCCAGCCATGGTAGCCGTGCCCCTGCCCACAAAATCCCTCCGCGAAAGGCCGTCGGAAATCTTCATGGCGGATGAACCGCTGGCATGCTCTGGGACAACCGGGGACTGCGTGTGAGGGAGGGTGTTGGGATTCATGGCGGTGGAGATTAGTCAGGCGGGTCTTCATTGAGAATGGACAGCAGCGTCACAAACCATGTACTTTTCCGACCATGAACTGCCTGCCGTATCACCATGACTGGCCTCTCGCGCTGGAGGCGCGTGTGGGTCTGCGGGTGCATTGGTTCGGCCGGTATGCGGGCTTTCCCGAGTGGTCCATCGAGAAGTCGCGGCTCATGGGGGACATGCTTTCATTTTTTTACGTGGAGTCCGAAAGCTGCTGGGTGGTGATCAACGGGGTCCGCCTGGAGTTGCAGACGGGTGACCTGTTGGTGG
>JAEYUU010000052.1 GCA_023429545.1 Verrucomicrobiota bacterium | reverse complement strand
GATTCGGATTTCGATGCGGGAACTAGTTCTTGGAGGCATCACGCGTGCATCGGCACTGCGCGCACTGCCCATCGCACGGGGCATTGGTTGGTTCGGCTTTCCCGGGCGCGGCTTCTTCCTCCAAGGGGAGATGCGCCAGGGCATGGCACTTCTCGCGCCGCATCATCAGTGCGCGGAGCAGCATGAAAAGAAATACGCCAAAGGTCAGCGCAAAGCCGATCATGGGCAGGTACTGGTGCCAGTCTTCGATGATGACGCGGCGGAACATGAGGTGGAGGAATGGGGTGAAAGGGGGACTACTGCGCACCGGGGGTGCTGGCGGCCCGGTTGCGATCCGGGACATCTGGCGCGATGGGGAAGGGGCGGTTCGCGAGGGGCACCACCTGTGGCGGCTCTTCCACCGCATCGGACTGACCGAGCTTTTGAAGGTAGGAGATCAGCGCCACAAGCTTGCTTTCCTCGCTCAGCTTGGGGGTGGCTCCGGCCAGCACGAGATCATTGCGAATCTGCACGGCCTGCGCCCTCGCCAGTTCCAGGATCTGCTGATCGTTCATCGCAGGATAGGGCACACCCAGCTTCACCATGACGGCGACCTTCTTGGGCAGGGCCTTGGTGTCCGTCTTCTCATCGAACATGAAGGCATAGTTCGGCATGTTGGAGTTGGCATTGATGCTCCTGGGATTGAGCATGTGATTGTAGTGCCAGATGTTGGGATACTTGCCGCCCACGCGGGCGAGGTCCGGCCCGGTGCGTTTGCTGCCCCACTGGAAGGGGAAGTCATAGATGCTTTCACCCAGGCGCGAGGGTGGCCCGTATCTCAGCACATCAGGCACCATGGTGCGGATCTGCTGGGAGTGGCAGTTGTAGCATCCTTCGCTAACATAGATGTCGCGACCGGCCAGCTCGAGTGGCGTGTACAGTTTCTGCAGGCGATCCTCCACATTCTTCGCGCGGTTCACCGTGATGGTGGGGAGTATCTGCACCATGCCTCCCGCCGCCACCGCGATGAGGGTGAGCACGGTGAAGGGCATGTAATTCTCCAGCAGCCTTTCATACCACTGGCTCCAGCTCCTGCCGCTGGCGCGGAATTTCTGAATACCCAGCCAGCTCAGGAGTATGCCGCTCAGCAGCGCTCCAAAGTTGGCATAGTTCTCAAGGAAGAACCATCCCAGCATGAGGAACAGTCCCCCCAAGGTGTACAGCACGGGGTCGTTGTACCAGACTTCCTTCCATTTCATGGTGTCCTGGTCCGGGGTGCGCACCACGAAGACCTCGCGGGTTTCATCCACGGGCTTGCCGCTGCGGATGGTCTTCCAGATGTTGTACACCATGAGCAGGTGGCCGGAGAGGAACAGTGCCCCGCCCAGCGTCCGCAATATCATGAGGGGCATGATGGCGTCCAGCGTGTCGAGGAACTGGGAATAGACCAGTTCCGTGCCGCCATTGCGGGTCGCATTCAACATGAGACCCTGGCGCACGCCCGAGATCCACATGGAGGCCACGTAGAACAGAATGCCGATGAGTCCGATCCAGAAATGGAAGTTCGCGAGTTGCTTTGAGAAGAGCTTGGTGCCCCAGAGGCGCGGTGCCAGCCAATAGAACATCCCTGCTGCCATGAAGCCATTCCAGCCGAGGGCGCCGCTGTGCACATGGCCGATGGTCCAGTCTGAATAGTGCGAGAGGGCATTCACCGCGCGGATGGAAAGGAGCGGCCCTTCGAAGGTGGCCATGCCGTAGAATGTGACGCCGGCGACGAAGAACTTGATGACCGGGTCCGTGCGCAGCTTGTCCCACGCTCCACGCAGGGTGAGCAGACCATTCAGCATGCCGCCCCACGAAGGAGCCCACAGCATGAGGCTGAAGGTCATCCCCAGAAGCTGCAGCCAGTGGGGCAGGGAAGTATTCAGCAGATGGTGAGGGCCGGCCCAGATGTAAATGAACACCAGCGACCAGAAGTGCACGATGGAGAGCCGGTAGGAATAAACGGGACGTTCCGCCGCCTTCGGCAGGAAGTAGTACATGATGCCCAGGATCGGGGTCGTGAGGAAGAAGGCGACGGCATTGTGCCCGTACCACCACTGCACCAGGCCATCCTGGACTCCACCGAAGATGGGATAACTGTGCGTCCACGACGTGGGAATGGAGAGGTGGTTGACGATGTACAGCATCGCCACGGTGATGATGGTGGCGATGTAGAACCAGATGGCCACGTACAGGGAGGGCTCATTGCGCTTCGCCAGCGTCCAGAAGAAATTGATTGCGAAGATGACCCATATCAGGGCCACTGCGATATTGATGGGCCAGATGAGTTCGGCGTATTCCTTGCTGCGGCTCAAGCCGAGCGGCAGGGTGATGGCAGCAGCCAGGATGATGAGCTGCCATCCCCAGAAGTGAATGGCGCCGAGCAGGTCGGAGGCCACGCGCACTTTGCACAACCTCTGCGTGGAGTAGTAGATGCCGGCGAACATCATGTTCCCCACAAAGGCGAAAATCACCGCATTCGTATGAAGGGGGCGCAGACGGCCGAACGTAAGCCACGAGGTGTCGAAGTTCATCCTCCAGTGCGTGAGCTGCGAGGCGATGATGACACCCACGAGCATGCCCACGGCACCCCACGCGATGGAGGCGATCATGAACTGCCGCACAAGGCGGTCATTGAACTGGATGGTCACCTTGCCACTGGTGGCC
>JAEYUU010000717.1 GCA_023429545.1 Verrucomicrobiota bacterium | reverse complement strand
ATCCTCTCCGCCGCCCTCCTGCTGCGCTTCTCGCTCGGCTTGGAGAAGGAGGCCCACGCTATCGAGACCGCCGTCCGCCACGTCATCGACCACGGCCTGCGCACTGGGGACATCTTCAGTGGCGCGGATGACACTCGCAAGGTGGGCACTGCGGAGATGGGGGACGCGATTGTGGCGGAAATCTAGGAAAAGGGCGGGTGTGAGGGGTTAATTGTTGGAAGTCAGGGGTTGAGGGGTTCACGGCATGGCATGTCCAAGAGCGCCCCTCCGGACCACGAACATCCAATTTCTGGCTCTTGACCACTAACCCCTGACTCAAATTCCCTTCACAAACCCAAAATTCCCTTTCTTGACGCCTTTGAATCCCTCCACTACTCTCCGCCCGATGAATTCCCAGCCCGTCCTCCGTGCCGCCATTGCATGCGCAACAGTGGCCCTCCTTGCTGCGCCGGATGCGCACGCGATTGACCTTGGCAAGGCCAACCCTCTCAAGTGGTTCGACAAGAAAGATGAGACTGTGCCGAGCGCTCCGGAGCGTCAGGTCCAGGAAGGCGCCGCGGAAGCCATGCTGCGTGATGCGAAGACCGCTGTCTCCACGGGCAACACGGGACGCGCCCAGGGCATCTACAAGGACATCGTGAGCCGCTACCGCTTCACGAACGCGGCCGCCACGGCGCAGTTTGAGCTTGCGGTTTCGCTGCGTCGCAGCGGCAAGCTGCAGGACGCGTATGATGCCTTCCAGAAGTTCATCACCGACTACCGCCAGAGCGCCCGCTTTGATGAGGCCGTGCAGCAGCAGTTTGAGATCGCGGAAGAGGCCAAGGCCGGCAAGAAGGAGCCGAAGCTTCTGATGATTCCGATGAAGATGGACAGGAGCGACCTGGTGAAGCTCTACCAAGGTGTCATCCGCAACTCCCCCTACGGTCGCTACGCCCCCTACGCGCAGTTCGCGATTGGTGAGGTGTATCAGGACGACGGCGACAAGCCCATGGCCAACTCCGCCTACCAGATGGTAGTGGACAACTATCCCAACACGAAGCTCGCCTCTGAGGCGCAGTTCCGTATCGGTGCCATCAGCAGTGCCGCTGCGCGGAATTCGCAGGATGCTTCGAACTTGGGTGCCGCGCTGGATGCGATGGAGACCTACAAGGCCATCAATCCCGCCGGTGAGCGCGTGCAGGAGGCCAACAGCCTGATTTCCGAGGGCCGCGCCGCCCAGTCCGCGAACGCGCTTTCCATCGCCAAGTTCTACGAGAAGTCCGGCAAGCCCAAGGCGGCCGCCATCTACTACAGCGAGGCCATGCAGACCGGCAGCGGCGAAACAGTTTCCGAAGCCCAGCGTCGCCTCGCCGCCCTGGCCGCCTCCAATCCGGAAGACGTGAAGCAGAGCGGTGTCTCGAGCGGGGAAGCCTACGTGGTTCCCGCTGCGGTGAACCTGAAGAGCCGTGATGAGTATGCCGGCCCCCCCGCTCCGGTGGTTGCCAAGCTGAACTCGAAGCCCTCCATGCGTGTGGAGCAGGACAGCTTCCGCCCCATCCCGCTGACCGAACCTGACCTTCCCACCCGTGAGTCTGCTCCGACCGCTCCCGGCACTTTGCTGCCCCCTGCGGAAGGCGACAAGCCCCTCCTGCTTCCTGTGCCCCCGAGCCCCGGCGCTCCCATGCCAGCCGCCCCGCAGTCTCTCCCTGTGCCGCCCGCACCGGCCCCTGGTCTTGCTCCAGTGCCCCCTGCCCCTGGCCCGGACGCCATCAAGCCGGCGGATGAGAAGAAGCCTGCGGATGAGGCCAAGCCCGCCGCCACTCCCACCTCGCCTGCTCCTGCTCCTGAGGCTCCCAAGCCCTAATACGGCACACACGGCATCAACTCTCCTGGCAACCACTCCCGACTCCCACGCATGAACAAGCTTGCCCTCCTCCTCGCTCCGCTGGCGCTCTCGCTCCTGACCAACTGTGCCGGCTACCAGCTCGGCTCCAGCAAGCCTCACCAGTTGGCCAATGTGACCAAGCTGGCTGTGCCCACCTTCAAGAATGACACACTGGAGCCGCGCCTGGAGGTGCTGGTGACCAATGCGCTCATCAAGAAGCTGCAGATGGACGGCGCGTATCAAATCGTGCCCCGGGAGGAGGCAGATGCCGTGCTCAATGCCACCATCACGGACATCGAGCGCAGCCAGTTCCGTTCGGTCCGCAGCAATACCCTGCGTTCGTCCGAGCTTCTCATGCGTCTGCGCATCGCATACACGGTGGACTCCAGCTCGGGTGAGGAACTGCTGAAAGGTCAGGTTCAGGGTGCCTCGAACATCGTGATCGATCCGAGCCTGCAAATCACCGAGCGTCAGGCCCTGGCGGATGCCGCCGAGCGTCTTTCCATCTCCATGGCCAGCGCGGTCACGGAGGGCTGGTAAACCGGTGCGACGGTAAGACAGCGCGCCACCTCTCAATTCAAGAACGGCGACTTCGGTCGCCGTTTTTTTGTCATGATGACGTACTTCGCAAGTCCATGTGGCAGGTAAATTTTTGGTTAACAGCAGAGGGACAGAGTGGTGAAGGACGCTGAGTTTGTGTAGGGCTGGTACTGGCTCGGTGTCGGTGATGTGGGGGCGAAGTGCCTCGGGAATGAGGGGCAGAGATGCGAAAGGCAGCGCCGTAGATGCTGGCGGACTGATTCCCGGACTCTCTCCCATTTCGTTCTCGCGTTCTCCTGAGGCCAATCCCCAACGCGCAATCGACCCGGTCCTGCGGTATTGAGATTCACGCATCCCGGCGAAAACTGCCGCACCCACAACCACCGGTTGCAATCTGTCACGATGCGGATGACTGACTGGAATCCAAGAACCCATGCCGGACCAGCCTCCAGCCCAAGCAGCCACGCCGACTTCCTCGCC
>JAEYUU010000660.1 GCA_023429545.1 Verrucomicrobiota bacterium | reverse complement strand
TGTCCGCATAGTCATTCCAATGAGGCACGCGTTCGCTGTCCTTGAGTTGGGCGGCGCCGAGGCCGTAGGGGCCGTTGTATGCGAGGTAGAGAAAAAACGGCCTGTCCTTTTGTGCGTCAATGAACTTCACGGCGCGCGAGGTCCAGAAAGTCGTCAGATGGGTGGCTTCCGTCCGTACGGCTCCATTCTCGATCACCTGTGCATCAAAGAACGTGCTCGTGGCGCCGTGCGGCATGGTGACCCATTCCTTCGTGAAGCCCTCCTGTGGGGTGAGGTTTCCCCCGAGATGCCATTTCCCCACCAGACCGCACGCGTAGCCTTTTGATTTCAGAATGCGCGGCAGGCTGGCGAACTCGGAGAGCACGCAGTGTGCTCCATCACCCATTTGCGGAAACCCGGCGCGGAGAAAGCAATGCACGCCGTGCTGGGAAGGCATGAGACCCGTGAGCAGCGTGGCGCGGTTGGGGGAGCAGACCGGATTGTTGGCGAAGGCATGGGCGAACCGCGTACCCTCGGCGGCGAGGCGATCGAGGTTGGGCGTCTTGATGTCCTGATTGCCGTAGGGACCAATGGTCCAGTTCCCGTGATTGTCCGTCAGGATGAGAATGACGTTTGGTGGCCGCTGAGATGCCGAGGTCGGAGCTGGGGCGAGCCAGGCGTTCCACGTCACAAGCGCGAGCGATCGCAGCAGAAGGTGCCGGAGGAAGGAACTGCACATCACAGGATCACGCCGCCGTGCGGTGGTTGCTTTCGCTCAACCCGCTTTGTGCTGGCGCCTCAGGGCAGCTTCATCGCGCGCTGCACCAGCCATTCCTGGATGGCGGCGTAGAATTCATAGCGCATGTACACGGCCAGGCGTTCCTTCAAATCAACGCCACCAGACTCCTCGTCCGAGAGGAAGAGCCGGAACTCGTTTTCGCCACCGGGATGGAGATTGTATTTCTGATCCAGCATCAGGCGCGCCTGATTCAGCGCACTGAACCACGCGCGGGCATGCTCCAGGGGCACATCGAGCAGGTGGCGCGGCTCCTGGACTTCCTTGTTGCCGCGGTGAGGTCGGATGTTGTCCAAATCCGCAAGCACCGTGCCTACATCTCCCGCGAACTGGTTCTCCAGCTCAGCCGAGACAAAATCCTTCCAGTCGTCGAGGAACTCATCGTCCTCATCATCCGCGGCGATGCGGATGGGCGGGGGGAACAGGCGCTTGTGAGATGCCTCATCGCTGATGCTGGCATCTTCCGCCACCTGGCGCAGCAGGTTCAGGTGGAAAGCGTCCAGATCACTCAGGCGCCAGGACTCGCGTTCCTTCTGGAGGGTGAGGCGCATGCTTGTTAATCCGCCCGTTCGATGGTGGAGAGAAGCTGGAACCCGTGCAACTCCCGCACGTAGTGCTCTGCCCGCTCGCGTGCACCGGTCCAGACGATGCTGCGCCCCTGCTCATGCACCTGCAGCATCAGACGCTGCGCCTCCTTCTCCGGATAGCCGAAGATTTTCCGGATGACATGGGTTACGTAGCTCATCAGATTCACCGGGTCATTGTGGATGACCACACTCCACGGAGTATCAAGCTGGCTGTCCGTGTCCTCACGAGGCAGCTCGATAGTGCGACGCTCTGGGGTAGTGACAGGGGGCATGGTTGACGAAATCGACGCTGAAAAATTTTATCGGAAGGGTTCGACCTGTGACGCGGCTTCGCGCTTGAAGATCTCCGTAAAAATAATCTGGAATGCGGGAAATGCCACTTTCATAAACCATTCGTGAAAAGGAGTACGTCTGAGAAGGTTCTGACGCAGGCTTTAGGCCAGAGCTGAACCTCTCTCGGTTTCCTCGCAAATTCCAGTGCGGCCCTGTTCGCGAGCGCGGACTGTGGATTACTTTCCAAAATCGGAACTTAGTGCCGGCTCGAAAAACTGAAATGGGCTCGGAAGAGGATAGGGCGTTCTGAAATCCTCTGGCGGGCCGGCTCAGCATCCCACCAGAGATTCATTTGGAGTTTGCTGCCGGAAAAGCGAACCAAGCCAGCAACGAGCCGCGTAAACAAAGAAATCCTACTTGCCATATCGGGAACTAGGATTTAATCTCGCGACCCTCCATGATGCCTGAACAAGTACTCGAACTCAACGCCGCAGTCAGCGGATTCACCCCGTTGGAACTCACCCGCTGGGCGGTGGAGCGTGGTGCAGGGCGGGCCATTGTGACCACCAATTTCCGCCCCTACGAGGCGGTCATTCTGCACCTCGCGACCCAGGCGCAGGCGGACATTCCGGTGCTTTGGGTGGACCACGGCACCAATCTCCCCGAGACCTACGTTTTCGCGGACAAGAGCATCAAGCAGCTCAGTCTGAACATTAAACCCTACCTGCCGCTCATGACCGCAGCCCACTGGCTGGCCCTCAATGGCGGCCAGGTGCCCATGCCGGATGAAGTGGAGCGGGTGGAGTCCTTCAGCCGCATCATGAAGCTGGAGCCTTTCGAGCGCGGCATGCGGGAACTGGCCCCGGCGGTCTGGATCACTGCCCTGCGCCGCGAGCAGAACCCCCAGCGCGCCGCCACCCTCCAGCCAGTGATGTGGGACGCCAAATTCCAGACCCTCAAGGTCAATCCCATCCTCGACTGGACCCCGGTGGAGATGGACGCCTACCTTGCCGAGTTCAAACTGCCTAACGAACGCACCTATTACGATCCCGCGAAAGGCGACGAGAAGCACGAGTGCGGCCTGCACGCGAAGCTGATCACTGACAAAGCCTGACCTCGGGGGCAATCACGACATCTGGCAGCACCCTCATTCTTTCTCATTCATGTCCGACATCACGCACCTTCAGTTTCTTGAGAGCGAGGCCATCTACGTGCTTCGTGAGACCGCCGCGCAGTTTACCAAACCGGCCATGCTTTTCTCCGGCGGCAAGGATTCCATTGTGATGGCCTGGCTGGCCCGCAAGGCCTTCCATCCCTCCAAGCTTCCCTTCCCGCTGCTGCACATCGACACGGGCCACAATTTCCCGGAGGCGATGACCTACCGCGACTGGTTCGTGAAGGAAGTGCGCGCCGAGCTGGTGGTGGGCTCCGTGCAGAAGAGCATCGATGAGGGACGCGTGGTGGAGGAGCGTGGCCACAACGCCAGTCGCAACAAGCTGCAGACTGTGACGCTGCTGGACACGATCGAGGAGCACCAGTTTGATGCCTGCCTCGGCGGCGGTCGCCGCGATGAGGAGAAGGCTCGCGCCAAGGAGCGCTTCTTTTCCCACCGCGACGAGTTCGGTCAGTGGGATCCGAAAAACCAGCGCCCCGAGCTCTGGAACATCTTCAACGGACGGAAGAATTTCGGGGAGCACTTCCGCGTCTTCCCACTGAGCAACTGGACGGAAATGGACGTGTGGCAGTACATCCGCCAGGAGGAAATCCCGCTACCGAACCTCTACTTCACACACCAGCGCCACATCATTGAACGCCATGGCCAGCTTCTGGATGCCGAGACGGGTTTTGTGCACCTCCTTGAAGAGGAGAAGTCCAAGGTGAAGGAAATGACCATCCGCTTCCGCACGGTGGGAGACGCCACCTGCACCGGTGCCGTGCTTTCCAATGCAAAGACCATCGATGACGTGGTGGCCGAAGTGGCCGCCGCCCGCCAGACCGAACGCGGCACGCGCGCTGATGACAAGCGCAGCGAGACCGCCATGGAGGACCGCAAGAAGGAGGGGTACTTTTGATCCCTCTTCATCGAAGCCCTGCCCCTGCATCTCTGACCTTTTTCATTTTTCGTTTCTGACTTCATGGACCTCCTCGTCAACCCCACCGAATCCAGCCTCCTGCGTTTTACCACTGCCGGCAGTGTGGATGATGGCAAAAGCACGCTGATTGGCCGCCTGCTGTATGATTCAAAGAGCATCTTCGAGGACCAGCTCCTCGCGGTGGAAGAATCTTCCAAGCGCCGTGGCGATGCGCACGTGAACCTGGCATTGCTGACGGACGGTCTGCGTGCCGAGCGTGAGCAGGGCATCACGATTGACGTGGCCTACCGCTACTTTGCCACGCCGAAGCGCAAGTTCATCATCGCGGACACCCCTGGGCACATCCAGTACACACGCAACATGGTGACTGGCGCGAGCACGGCAGACCTCGCCATCATCCTGGTGGATGCGCGTCATGGCGTCGTGGAGCAGACCCGCCGTCACTCCTACCTGGCCTCCCTCCTGCGCATTGAGAAGGTGGTCCTGGCGGTGAACAAGATGGACCTCGTGGATTTCAGCGAAGAGGTTTTCAACAAAATCATTGCGGACTTCAGCGAGTTCCGGAAGAGCCTTCCGAACGAGGTGGATGCCACGCTCATTCCCATCAGCGCCCTGAACGGCGACAACGTGGTGGACAAGTCCGTCCACACCCCCTGGTACACCGGCAAGACCCTGCTGGAGCACCTTGAGACCGTGCAGGTGCGCACTGGTGGCGCGCAGCACGAGGCCCGCTTCCCCGTGCAGTGGGTGATTCGTCCGATGTCGGATGACTATCACGACTTCCGCGGCTTCGCCGGTCGCATGGCCACCGGCACTTTCAAGGTCGGAGATGAAGTGCTGGCCCTTCCCGCCGGCATGACCTCACGCATCACGGGCATCCATACCTTTGAAGGACGCAAGGAGGAGACGATCCCCGATTTGTCCTACTCCATCACGTTGGCGGACGAGATCGACATCAGCCGCGGCGACATGATTGTGAAGCCGGAACAGCCCACAGAGCACAGCCCCCATGTGGATGCGATGATCTGCTGGTTCACGGAGAAGAAACTCAAACCCCGCACGCGCTTCCATCTTCGGCACACCACGCGTGATCTGCGCGCCACGGTCACTGACTTGCACTACAGGGTGGACATCAGCACCATGGATCAGGTGGGTGGAGTGAAGGAATTTGGCCTGAATGACATCGGCTGCGTCCGCATCAAGTGCGCTGCGCCGCTGTTCTTTGACCCGTACTCCAAGAACCGTACCACCGGCAGTTTTGTGCTGGTGGACGAGCAGACCAACAACACCGTGGCGGCCGGGATGATCCTGCGCGCCGTAGGTGACGAGACCACCAAGAGCACGGACGAGTTCGCGATCTAACAGGATCGCGAACTGGTACCGGAGGGGGGTAGGAGTGCCCTGGATTTCTGCCGGTGGCGTGCTGTGTGATCAAAAGTGCGAGCGGCCGATTTCCTGCCGCACTCTGCGGGAAAAGTCAGGCCACAAAAAACGACGGGCCCGCAGGCCCGTCGCTTGAAAGAACTAGGAGTTAGCCGCCAGCGTGTGGCGTCTCAGGCTCTCTTACCGCGACTGCGGCATCATGCGTCCCATGCGGGCGCCACTCTCGAAGGATCGCGGACGGTTCCAAGGCAGCCCGCTGGAGTCGTCGCTGGGC
>JAEYUU010000596.1 GCA_023429545.1 Verrucomicrobiota bacterium | reverse complement strand
GTGCGAAGCCGGCCAAGCCTGCCCCCAAGGCTGCCGCGCCCGCGGTGCCTGCCGGTCCGCCAAGGAAGACGCTGGACCAGCACAAGGCAGAGGCGCTCAATCTCTTTGATGAAGACGAGCGCAAGGCGGAAGCCCGGCGCAGTCGTCGTGAGGATCCCTCGCCAGCCGCGGCTCCATCCGCACCGGCGGCCAGCATTCTGCCTCCCATCTCCCTGTTGAAGGAGGAGGAGCCCAAGCCCGCGCCCGTGGTGGTGGCACCCCAGGCGGCCCCTGCCGCGGAAGAAGCCGCGCCCACGGAGGAGGGCGGTGATCCCAAGGTCATCCACCTCAAGCCCCCGATCATCGTGCGCGATCTCGCGGAGCGCATGGGGCTGAAGACGTTCAACATCATCAAGGACCTCATGGGCTTCCAGGTATTCGCGAAGGCGGACACCGCGGTGGAGCCTGAAGTGGCCGCGAAGGTGTGTGAGAT
Organism: Verrucomicrobiota bacterium; assembly: GCA_023429545.1. Lineage (GTDB taxonomy): Bacteria > Verrucomicrobiota > Verrucomicrobiia > Verrucomicrobiales > Verrucomicrobiaceae > Roseimicrobium. The sequence goes on along the minus strand of JAEYUU010000596.1, from coordinate 2,152 downwards.
GCACGGCTTCATCTTCGAGAAGGAGAAGCGTGAAAAAGGCGGCGGCGTGCACAAGGTGGAGGAGAAGATCGTCGAGCCCCCACCGCCCGAGCCCCCCACGCTGGAGGAGGAGAAGGATGTATTCGAGCTGCGCGCTCCCATCATCACCTTCATGGGTCACGTGGACCATGGAAAAACTTCCCTTATGGACGCCGTGCGCAAGACGAGCGTCGTCGCAGGCGAGGCGGGTGGCATCACCCAGCACATCGGTGCGTACAGCGTATTCTACAACGACCGCCCCATTACGTTCATCGACACGCCGGGTCACGCCGCGTTCTCCGAGATGCGCGCCCGTGGGGCAGGCATCACGGACATCGTGGTGCTGGTCATCGCCGCGGATGACGGCTTCATGCCGCAGACCGTGGAGGCGCTCAACCACGCCAAGGCCGCGAAGGTCACCATCATGGTGGCCATCAACAAGATCGACCTGCCCACCGCGAATGTCATGCGTGTGAAGCAGCAGCTCCAGGACGCCGGGCTCATGCCGGTGGAGTGGGGTGGCGATACGGAAGTGATGGAAGTCTCCGCCACGAAGGGCATCGGCCTCGATCACCTACTGGAGACCATGTCCCTGCAGGCGGAGGTGCTCGACCTGCGCGCCAATCCCAAGGCTCCCATGCGCGCGACCGTCATCGAGTCACGCATGGATCCGGGTCGCGGGCCCACGGCCACGGCCATTGTGCGCAATGGCACGCTCAAGGTGGGCGAACCCTTCATCTGCGGTCCCTACTGGGGCAAGGTGAGAAGCCTCATCAATGACCGGAACCAGCCAATCAAGGCGGTTCTCCCCGGCATGCCCGCGGAGATTGTCGGTTTCAACGGTCTGCCCAATGTGGGTGATGAAATCGTGGAGATGGAAAGCGAGCGCAGCGCCAAGCGCCTCAGTGAGGACCGCCAGGAGCAGCTCCGCCAGCAGAAGCTCGCCGCCCCGCGCCGCAGCACACTCGCCACGCTTTTCGCGAACATCGAGGAGGGCGAAAAGAAGACGCTCAACCTCGTGCTCAAGACGGACGTGCAGGGCTCGATGGAAGCCATCATCAAGGCACTCAAGGAAATCAAGAGCGACAAGGTGGAGGTGAAGATCCTTCACAGCGCCGCCGGCCCCATCTCCGAGGGGGACATCCTTCTCGCCAGTGCTTCGGATGCCATTGTCGTCGGATTCAATGTGAAGGTGGAGAGCACCGCCGTCGCCATCGCCAGACGCGAGGGCGTGCAGGTGAAGCTCTACTCCATCATCTACGAACTGTTCGACCAGATGAAGGAGGCCATGCTCGGCCTGCTGGATCCTGAGACGCGTGAGAAGGTCATCGGCCATGCTCGCGTGAAGCAGGTGTTCAAGCTCAGCCGCGGCATCGTCGCAGGGTGCCAGGTCACGGACGGTCGCATCGACCGCAAGGCACGCGCCCGCGTCCTGCGCGGCAACCAGCCCGTGTACGACGGCTCTGTGGAAACGCTCAAGCGCTTTACGGAGGACGTCGGCGAGGTTCGCAACGGCCTCGAATGCGGTATCCGCCTTGGCAACTATCGCGAGTATGAAGTCGATGACGTCATCGAGTGCTATGAGTTGGAGAAGTTCCAACAGAGCCTGTGATATGAGCGCTCTGCGGCAGCAGATGAAGAGCAACCAGTAAGTGAGAGCGGCGAAAAACGAAAAACTGTGCTGCGGCTGCGTCTTGGTCCCCGAATGCTGTGAAGTGGCTGCCGGGGCCTGATGTGCAAGCTGACGCCAAGCTGCTACTCACTTGTTTCTCCTCTCTTCTGCCCAGTGCTTTCCGTCCTACCCTCGTACTGTTTTCCGTCCCCCTGACGTTCCACCCGTCCGCCCTCCCCATGAATCATCGCCTCAAGCGCGTCACCGAACTCATCAAGCGCGAGCTCGGTCCCATCCTCGACAGGAACTTTGTCTTCAAAGGGTGCTTCGTCACCATTCACGAAGTGCAGATCACCACGGACCTCAAGCAGGCCACCATCTATGTTGGCATCCTGGGCGACGCGCTTCCGCATGACGACATCATCAAGCGGCTCAACAGCGGCCGCTCCATCATCCAGCGTGAACTGTACAAGAGGGTCACGCTGAAAAACTCGCCCGTGCTCGCCTTCAAGGAGACCGACT
>JAEYUU010000555.1 GCA_023429545.1 Verrucomicrobiota bacterium | reverse complement strand
CCTCTATCCACTGGTGCTGCGCATCGTCCGGGCCCATCTCCCCCGCCGCAGCAGTGAGGAGGATCTTGCCCAGGAGGTGTTCATGAAGATGTTTGCCCGCATGGAGCAATGGCGCGCACAGATGCCCTTTGAGCACTGGGTGTCCCGCGTGGCAGTCACCACCTGCCTGGACGCACTGCGCCACCAGAAGCGCCGCCCCGAACTGCGCTGGGCCGACTTGAGCGAGAACGAGGCAGAGATGCTCGACCATGTACTTCACGATGAAACAGACGCGGAGGCAGGTGATGCCGTGGGCGCACGCGAACTGGCTCACAAGCTCCTGGAAACGCTCAATCCCGCCGATCGGCTTGTGCTCACGATGATGGATATGGAAGGCCGCTCCGTCTCCGATGTGCAGGCCACCACCGGGTGGAGTGCCACCCTGGTAAAAGTGCGCGCCTTCCGTGCGCGCCGCAAACTGCGCAAGGCCTTCGCCTCATTGGAATCCACTTTTTCTCCCGCCACATGAACAGCACCGATCCTTCTGAACGCGCCTGGCCACGGCTTGCAGAACAAGCCGCAAAGGCCGGCCAGCCCGCCGGGGACATTCCCATGGGTTTCGCCACGCGCGTGGTGGCCCAGTGGAAGTCCAGCCCGCGGGACGCTTCCTTCGCCCTGCTGGAGTGGCTCACCCTGCGCGGTCTGGCGGTGGCCGTCATCATCCTGCTCGGAAGCGCTGCGTTCGGCTACGATACGGTAGTCGGAGTCTTTACCGGCGAGACGGCGCTGGCGGGTGGCTGGTTTGATTCCCTGCTCACGCTATGAGACTCTTCCGGCACTGGAAAATGGTGGTGGGCCTCATGGCCATCTTCGGCGCGGGCGTCGGCACGGGTGGCATTGGCACCGTGGTGGCGCTGCACCGCATCTTTACCCGCCCCCAGCCGCAGGACACGTGGGTGAATGCACGTCTTGGCGATCTGGAGCGGCACCTGAAAATCACACCGGAACAAAAGCAGCGCATCCGTCCCATCGTACAGAGCGCGGGTATGCGAATCCGTGACATTGGCGGTGACTCCTACGAACGCATCGTGGCCGTGGCCGAGGAAACGTTGGAGGAAGTCTCCCGTGAACTCACGCCCGAGCAACGTGCCGAATTCGATCGCCTGCGCCCACATGTAATCTCCAGGCTCAGAGACCTCACCCAACGCGAGATCACGGTGCGCTCCCACAAGGCGGGATTGCCACCACCTACTGAACACGGGTCTGCGCCTGCTTCAGATCAGCAAAAATAAGGCGGCCCGCCGAGGTGTGTGTCACACCACTCACCACGATGGGCACGGTGTCTCCGATGAACTGGGAGGCATAGTTCACCACGATCATCGCGCCGTCCGGAAGATATCCTACGGCCTGGTGCTTTTCCCTGCCTGATTTCACAAGGCTGATGTCGAGTTCATCTCCGGCGCCGACCTCCGGCTGAAGGGCCCGGGCGAGATCATTGAAGTTCAGCACGGTCACGTTTCGCACACGGGCGACCTTGCCGAGATTCACATCGTTGGTGAGCAGCCGGGCATTAAGCTCATGCGCCAGAGTGATCAAAAGCGTGTCCACGGCCTCTCCTTCGTCGCTCCCATTTTCGTGCACGTTCAGTTCAATGCCCTTGGTGTCACGCAGCTTCTGCACGCAATCCAACCCGCGTTTTCCTCGCGCGCTCTTCAGCGAATCGCGTGAGTCAGCCATGCGCTGCAGCTCATCCAGGACAAAGCGCGGGATGACGAGGTTTCCCGAGAGGAATCCCGTCTCAAAGATCTGGGGGATCCGACCATCGATGATCACATTGGTATCCAGCAACATCGGCTCCCCTTCGGAGGCATCCCGGCGGAAACGCACATAAGGGATGATGAAGGAGAACTGGTCGCGATCACTCCGCAGGGCTAGGGTGATGCCCAGAAATCCAAAGATCATATACAGGCAGATTTCCACCACGCTGCGGATGGATTCGGTATCCTCCAGGTTTCGAAACCAGGGCAGATCCATGATGCCGATCTTGGTCACCAACCACGCGCAAAACAAACCAACGAGGAGTCCAAACGTCCCAAAGGAAAACTCCCGGAAGGTAAACTGGGCCAGCAGCGAATCCACGAGCACAAAAAAACCTCCCACGAGGAGTCCGATGAGGGTGCCGATCCAGATCTCGGCATGAAACCCCGCAGCGATGGCGCCTCCAAGCACGACGGCGAGCGTCAGAAAGAGCACCCGCGCGAGCTTGATGGACCATGGAACTTGCACAGGCGAATCTCAGGGGGCCGCCCGAAAGTTTCAAGTGGGGAGATGGGGAAACCGATGGCTCACGGCAACCCGGCCACCCTGCCCTTATCGACGAAACAACCCCGAACGTTTCTGCTGGGGCTTAGGCTGTGGCGGTTGCTGCCGGGCTTTCTCTTCGCCTGCCTTGTCCTTGTACCAGAGGATACCCTTTTGGCGCAGGTTGCTGATGAGCATGGAGAACTCACTTTTGAGCTTGGCATCATGAATGAGGGCCGGCAGCAGGCCTTCTCCCTTGCGCAGATCCGTCCCCACCTTGCCCAGCGAGTCCGCAGCATCGTCGATGGACTTGATGGCCTTGTCCGCATTTGCCATCACGGTGTCCGCCTTGCCGGCGGCGGAATCGATCTTGGCAGAGGCGCTGTCGAGTTTTGTCACCAGCGGATCGAACTTCTTGGCGGCATCTTCGATGGACTTGGCGGCGGCCTTGAATGACGCCACGGCCTCCTTCACCTGCGTGTTGGTCTCCTCACCGAGGGTCTTTTCATCCAGACGCTTGAGCACGCTGTTGAGATGGGCAAAGGACTCCTTCAGTTCCTTCATGTTCTCATCGCCCAAGGCCTTTTCGTTGATTTTGCGCAGTGATTCACGGAGTTCACCCACGGCTTTCTGGACATCACCAAGAGTCTCCTCCGCTTTTTTGCCCAGATCCTGGGCCGAGTTTTGGAGGGCGCCCAGGCCTGTCGCCCCCGCGACGTTCTCCTTGGTGAGCTGGGTGCCTGGCTCAATATAGGTCTGGGCCTTGGACCCTGTGGTCTGGATTTCGATGAAGGAGTCACCCAGCAAGCCCGCCGTGCCGATGCCGAATTTGGCATCCTTTGGGATCTTCACGTGGTCATAGATTTCCAGGGCGATGAGCACTCCCTTGAAATCCGCGTCCAGCACGGGCTGGCGCGGGACCTTGCCGATCTTGGAACCACCCAGCCGCACCGGCGTGCCGTCGCGGATGCCGGTGCCATCGGGAAATGGCACGGTGATTTCATAGGAGGTCTTGAATAGCTCCCGCACACTCCCGAACTGGTGCACCAGCAGGGCAATCAGCAGAAGGCCGATGGTGAGGAACAACCCCACCAGCAGCTCTGTTTTCTTGTCGCGTTCTTCCATGTTGTACTCCTGAATTGCTAGATGGCCTGCCGGACGAGAGGTCTGCGTGGAGGAACCGTGCCCGAGAGGGAGACAACGGGCAAGCCCTTCTGCTGAATACGAACCAGCGAAATCTGTAATGTAGCCGTGCTCATCCGGTGATGTCTGATTTTCCCTCGATGAAATCCCGCACGTCCTGCTCCTTGGTGTCGCGGAGCTCTTCCGGCGTGCCCAGAAAGTGAATCACCCCGCCCTTGAGCATCGCCACCCGGCTGGAGATCTTGAAAACACTCTTCATATCGTGAGTGACCACGATGGCAGTCATGTTGTACCGCTTGCGCAGGCGCATGATCATCTGGTCGATCACGTCCGAGACCACCGGGTCCAGCCCTGAGGTGGGCTCGTCATAAAGCACACAGGCAGGCCGTGAGATGATGGCCCGGGCAATCCCCGCGCGCTTGCGCATGCCGCCGGAGAGATTGACGGGCATCTTCTGCTTGTGTTCGGCCAGTTCCACCACCTCCAGCGCCTCGTGCACCCGCTCACTGATTTCCTTGGGATCCCGCACGCCGGCCTCATGGAGGGGAAAGGCGACGTTCTGCTCCAAGGTGAGGCTGTCAAAGAGTGCAGCGTTCTGGAAGAGAATGCCGATCTGCTTGCGCAGTGGGGCAAGCTGCCTTTCCCTCAGGCCAATGAGGCTGGTGCCATCAATCTTGATGGTGCCTTCATCGGGCTTCATCAGACCGATGAGATGCTTGAGCAGCACGCTCTTGCCCTCGCCGCTGGGGCCAATCAGCACCATGGTCTCCCCCCGAAACACGTCGAGGTTCACGCCGCGCAGAATCTCCTGCTTGCCGATCCTTTTCTTGAGGCCGCGCACTTCAATGAAGGGCCTGCTGTCTGGAGAAGATGCCATGGAAAGCTGACTGACTACATCGGCGTGCCGAGCGGGAAGAAATAGTTGAGGAGAATGCTCATGAAGAAGTTCACGATGAGGATGGCCAGCGAGGCATAGACCACCGCACTCGTCGTGCCACGGCCCACACCCACGGCGCCATTCTCCGCCATGAGCCCCTGGTGGCAGGAAATGACGGTGATCAGAATGCCGAAGACGAACCCCTTGATCATGCCGCAGGTCACGTCCTCCATGTTCGTATGCTCCGTGATGTGGGTGACGAACCACGCATGCGGTACCGCAAAGCCCATCACCGTCACGAGGTACGAGGCGATCAGGCCGAACACGATGCTCTCCGCGATGAGCAGAGGCATGGATACCATCATGGCGATGAACCGCGGCAGCACCAGATAGTCCACAGGATGCACTGCCATGGCCCGTAGCGCATCGATTTGCTCCGTCACCTTCATGGTGCCGATTTCCGCCGCCATCGCCGCTCCCACGCGTCCGGTCACCATCAGCCCCGCGAGTACCGGGCCGAGTTCACGGCACATGGCGATGGAGACAATCGCCCCCACCCCAGACT
>JAEYUU010000517.1 GCA_023429545.1 Verrucomicrobiota bacterium | reverse complement strand
CCGGATCACGTGAGCAAAAGTTTTTCCGTCCCGGATGGGACGGCGGAAGGGTGGCCATGGTTGTTTCGCCGCACCAGGAGCTTATGGCGTGCTTCCGGCGTGCCCTCCGGGACGCAATGACTTCTTTGTGGCGTGATCCGGTGGTTGCGGTCGCTGAAACTCCCTTCACCACCGGCTACCATCCACCGTCCCTCCGGGACGAACCGCCAATGCCAAAAAAGCTTGGCGAGCGGCTACAGGTTTAGTTAAACCGCTTTAGCCGTACGGTATGCAGCGCCACTGACCCGGCTGTAGTCAAAGGTACGTTGCGCGACGAATCGCTCTCTTCTTCACCTCATTTCACTTCAGTTCAATGGCGGTGGATGTGCGGTGGGGCGCTTGAAAAGGCTCCGGCAACTGGCAGCGCTCCAACTGATGATGGGGAGGATTCCCCAGGGGAAACACAGGAGCGAGAGCGGGATGAGCAGCACCAATCCCATGACCCAGTTTTTATCCGTGAAACGTTGTTTCCGAATCAGGAGCCAGAACCAGAGATTCGCGCCCCCAAACACCAGACTCACCATCGCGATGGCCAGCAGAAGCCCATAGCCCATCCACTCCGTAACGCGCTCTTCAGACGCTTTCTGAGAAAGCTGTATGAACGAGACGAACATCCAAATCGCAATCGCCCAATACAGGAGAGCGGACATGAAGAAGATTTTCCTGAAACCCCAGAGTGGTTTGCCGTCGGAGGACATGGTGGGTGAGCGAGAGAGTTGACCCCGGCCTTAACAGCAGAGGCAGTCGGAAGTAACACTCCTGATTTTCTTTTCTCCTCAGGGTGGCCGGGTCGTTGGCGTGAATGATTCGACTGAAGTCGAAGGTGCATTTACACGCACATCCTCGCAGGGAGCTGGACTCGCCGAAGTCCCGTCCTGCATGTGGACCAGCGCGATTGAGCCTGACCATGCTCATCGTGTTACGGCAAGGGAGGAAGAGGCTCAGGACCCACCATTGCCCACCGCGGGACTTCGGCGAGTCCCGCTCCTTGAACAGGGGCGATGATTCACGTGCACGTGAGATGGGACTACACTGGCAGCAACCTTCCTTAGCTCCCTCTTGATAGTATCGCTATGCCACCTTCGGCACGAGGCGCGAGATGCCGAACGCTCCCGCCAACGCGAGAGACACATTCCACACCACGGAATCCACAGGGTACTCAGTCTGTCCACCGCGTCCATCGCACTCACAATTATCAATGCGCCACGGGAAGGGCCATCCATAGACCTTGGTGGTGCAATTGTCGGGTACTCGTTGTTTCTTTGCGAATACAGGAGCACTCCCGCAGCCCCGAGGGCAATCAGAAAGACAATGGTCCGGGCGTGCTTCAGCATGCAGTGTGAGGCACTCTACGCATGCGAGCAGGGTGCGCCACTCCATTCCTCCGCTCCCCCTATTCCGCCAGTGGCCGGTTCAGCTCGGTGCGGTACTTCGTTCCATCCGGGCCGACTTCTGGGCCGACGAGGTAGCGTTCCCAGAGATCCCCGGTGGTCTTCAGGCCCTGGGACTCGATCCACGCCATGAACTCACCCCACGCCTCGCCGATGCCTTCATAGGGGCCGTGGTACACCGTGCGTATCACCTTCATGGAGGGCCATTCGCCGGGCAGCACCCGTCCCGTGGGCTTCACGGGAGCGCGAACTGGCACGCAGATTTCGTAGTCAAAGATGTCGGGCTCCACCCGCAAATGATGCGTGAACCAGACTCCGGCGGGACCGATGCCCTGTTCCTGGACGGCGGCCATCACTTCACTGATTCCCGGACCCATGACGGACATGATGTCACTGCGCGGCACGGTGAGGGGGATGAGGGCGCAGAGTTGGGAACTGGTCTGGAGGATTTGGGGTGACTCGATCATGGTGGTGGTGGTCTCTCGCGGATGGGTTGATGCCTCTGGTCAATCCCATGACGAACGCACCCTCCCGCCCAGGACATGCGCCCGTACTTTTTCGAATCTGCCAGGCACCCTGCTTCTCACCGGACCAGCCGAAGGCCCTGGACTGCGCCTCGGGATGCGGGAGCCATTTTCTGTTTCGCGCTTTTGCGACCCGAACCATCACACTCCACCGCTCCACCACTCCCTACGCCTTCTCTTCCTTCTTCGCGTGCCGTGGGTCGTAGTAGATGTGCACATCCGCTTCCTTGGCGCCGATGATTTCCTGGGCGCGCTTCAGGGCATTCCGGGTGGAGATGTTCGGGTTCTGGGCGCTGCCCATGAAGAAGTTCTCGCGGCCCACGTCCTTGAGCACGCCGCTGTCGCGCAGCACGCGGTACACGTCTTTTCCGGCGCCGCTGATGATGAGGTCGCGGCCAGCCTTGCGCATGGTCTGCACGAGTTCCTCCAGGGCCATCACGCTGGTGGCATCCAGGTGGCGGGCGTTCTTCAGGCGCAGGATGATGATGCGCAGGTTCGGGTCCGAGCAGGTGCGCTGGATCTGGGTGCGGAAGAGTTCCGCCGCGCCGAAGAAGAGGTCGCCCTCCACGTGCACGATGGAGATGGAAGGATGCTGGCGCTGGGCATTGATGGCTGCCTCGGCGAGGTTGCCCTCCTTGTTGAACTCATATTCCACCAGTGAGGGACGCGCGGCCTTGCGCAGGTAGAGCATGATGGCCACGCCCACCCCGGTGAAGATGGCGACGTGCAGCGGCACCAGGAGGGTGGCTATGAAGGTGACCATGAAGACAAAGGCGTCCGACTTCGTGGCACGCAGGCATATGCGGATCTGGCGCTTGTGGATGAGCGAGATGGCGATGCAGATCACCAGCGTGGCAAGTGCGGCCTTCGGCAGGTACACCACGAGCGGGCCCAGGGTCAGCGCACCCACCAGACAGACCGCGCCGCCCACGAGACTGGACACCGCCGTGCGTGCGCCGCTTTCAAAGTTCAACGCGGACCGCGTGAGGCTGCCGCTGGCAGGCATGCCGGCAAGGTAGGTGCAGGCCAGGTTCGCCACGCCCAGGCTGAGCATGTCCTGGTTCGCATCCACGCGGTAGTTCCCCCGGCTGGCGAGGGTCTTGGCCATGACGCTGTTCTCCAGGTTCGCGACGAACGCGATGGCCACGGCCAGGCCGAAGAGTTGGGCAA
>JAEYUU010000483.1 GCA_023429545.1 Verrucomicrobiota bacterium | reverse complement strand
CACCTGCGCCGCTGCCTCCACCGTGTTGAGATTCACAATTTCAATGAGCGAATCATTGGTCTCAATCGGCTGGCCCTGGGCGATGTTCACCCTGGCAATCGTGCCTGCGATGGGCGCGCCCAGCATGACGGTCGGAGGAGGGTCCCCGGGCTGGCGGCTCTCGACCCACATGAGTTCCTCATCCTGATCCACCTCCTGGTCCGGCAGTGCCAGCACGGAGAAGGCGCGCCCCGGAATGCGGCTGCTCACGATGGCCTTCTGCCCCGGCAGCACTTCAATGCGGCCCAGCGCGAAGATGGTTTCCTCGAAATCACCTTCCTCAGCCTCGGCGGTTTCAATGCCAAGGTTCTTCACCCCGGCTTCAACGAGCACCACGGTATTCGTGGCACGATTGGGATCTGCCTTTTCCTCTTCCTCATGCTTCTCCCCTTCCTCGTGCTTGTGCTCTTGCTCTTTCTCCTGTGCCTTGGCCGCGGCAGGAGGGGTCTTCGCCTCAGCCATTGCCTTCGCGTTCTCCTGACTCTGCAGGGAAAGCGGCAGCATGGCGGCACACAGCAGCGCCACGAGGCTGGTAAATTTCATCATTGTCTTCTTCATGGTATATCAGATATGGGTAGAAAATCTCAGCGACCGCTGTTCGTGGCCGCCTCGTAGCGGATGCGGGCGAGGTGGTAGTCGCGGGTGGCACTCAGCACCGCCGCCTCCAGTTGCAGGCGCTGCTCCCGCGCGCGCAGCACGGTGAGCAGGTCTGTCTGCCCGCTCTGGTAGGCCTGCTCCAGCTTGTCCGTCTGCTCCAGCACGAGCGGCAGGAGCTTGTCCTTCGTCTCACCCGCGAGCTTCGCATACGCGGCCATCTCCGCACGCGCGGCAGCCGCTTCATTGCGGATGATGGAGCCGAGCGCCTTCGTCTCAAGCTGGGCGCGGTGGGCCGCTGCCATCTTCTCCGCGATCTGGCCTTCGTTCTTGTTCCAGAAGGGCAGCGGGATGGAAAGCCGCACGCCGAAGAAGGGAGTCTTGTCCAAGCCGTCCGGCTCATCGACGGCGCGCTCGTGCTCAAACGTGACCCCGGCGGTCATGTCCTCCCACTTCTTCGATTTCGCGAGATCGATCTCGGAGCGGGTGGCATCCTCCCGCACCTTGGAGAGCTGGTAGTCAGGGCGGGATTCCCAGTTCCCCTTGGGCATGCTGGCCGTCATCGCGGGGAGTGAGCCGGTGATGGCGAGGCTGTCCGTCTCGCGCACACCGAGCATGGGCTTGAGCTGGCCCAGCAGGGTGATGCGTTCCGTCTCGAGCTGGCGTCCCTCCAGCAGGATGCGTTGTGCGTCCACCTGGGCCTGCGCGGCATCCAGGGCGTAGATTTCACCGGTCTTGGCCCGTTCCGAGGCGAAGTCAGAGAGCTTCAGCGCGAGGTCCGCCTGCTTCTGCCGCAGGGTGCGCTGCTGGTCCAGGGAGAGCAGCTTCACGGCGAGCGGCTTCACCTCGGCAATCATCTTCCGCTCGGCATCACGCACCTCCAACTCGGCGGCGGCCACCTCCTTGTGGGCCACCACTTTCTCCAGCCGCAGCCGCGCCGTCACGGGGAACTTCTGGTCGAAAGACACGCCGAAGGTCCCCTCATAGAAATGGTCATCGCGCTGGAACTCGACGCCCACCTCGGGATTCGACAGTCGACCCGCGCCCAGCAGACGCGCTTTTGCCTCCTCGATGCGCAGGCGCGCGGCGGCGAGGCTGGGATTGTGTTTCAGCGTGTAGGAGGAGACGCTGGTATAGGGCACTCGCACCTCACCCGCAGAGAGCATGGCAGGCAGGGACGCGGCAGTCAGTATGGCGAGCGTAAGGAAAAAATGGGGACGCATGGCGGGACAGGTTTGAGCTTCGGGGAGGGAATCACACGCGGGCATGAAGAAGCCGCGCGAAAGGGAATCGCAGCCTGCGACGGATCATGCCGTCGCGTCAGCGCTGCTCAAACCAGCAGCACCGTGCACCTGGCCACCTGCACGGCGGCAGGTGAACTCCCGCCGGCATCCGGCGGTGGCGCTCGATGGGTCTGCGCCACGATGGCATCACCGGGGGCGGAGAGGGGGAAGCAAAGAAAATCTGGAAGCTCCGCCACCGGCAGCGCGGGCGTCGTGACCGTGAATGCGAAAGAGACGGATGCGGCCTTGCCCTGCGAGGCCGCCGTGAGTTCCACCTTCAACGGGGTATGCTCATGGGAACCACCTTCGTGCTCATGGTTCTGGGGCACCGTTTCCTCATGTTCGTGATGGTCCTCGGCACAGGGCGTGTGCATGGTCCCATGCGTGTGGTGACAGTATTCGTAATTCGTCTCCAAAGTCTCACCCGAGCAGTAACAGAGGAACCCCTTCTGCAGCCCGAACACCTGCGCGCCTGCCAGCGCCAAAAGCGCAAACAGGATAACGAAGGAACGGGCCGTGCGGTTCATGAGGATTGGACAATTACGCGAGGAGCCGGGAGAAAGTCAACGCGCTTGTATGACGAGGGGCTGCGGGGTTTTGTTCAATGCGGAGGAAATTGGCGGGATAAAGGGGGTAAGGGCATCTCCGGTTCAAGCGCGCAACTGCTTCCCAAGGAGCGTCGGCTTTAGCCGCCGTTGCACGTTGAATAGTCCCTGGGGGGCACCCCTTTCCAAACCTCACTGGGCGTGGCTACGTCATGGGTGGCGCGACGCAAACGGCGGCTGAAGCCGCCGCTCCTTGGGAAGTCGCGCCCTGCATTATATGCTGTTTGCATGCGCCATTGTGTTGCGTTTGCAATGCCTGGGAAAAGAGCCGGCCTGTTCACCCCGTAGGAGCATCTGACTGCCGCGCTCCCTTCCCGGGCAAATGGCATCCCCCGCGCCTGATAACTCCTGATACACCACCGTAGCACCGGAAACCACCTCACGTCATGCAACCCACCGCACTTCCCATCCTTTTCGCAGCACTGACCGTGCTTTCCGCTTCACTGCCCGCGCAGAGCCCATCGGATTCTCCCCTCGCGAAAGCCCTCACCTTCCATGCCTCCTTCGACCACGGGTTCGACGCCGATTTCTCCAAGGGCGCGAAGGCATGCACGGTGAGGCAGGGCAAGGAGACCGTGCCTGCAAGCGAGAACGCGGAGGTGAAGATTACAAGCGACGGCGCGAAGCATGGCAAAGCGCTGCGTTTCACGAAAAAGGGGGTCACGCGCCCGCAGTACAGCGGCGAGGGTGGCGTGCTGGGTTACAACGAGAAGAGCTGGAGCGCCACCGTCTCCGTGTGGCTGAAGCTCACGCCGGACGAAGACCTCGAGCCCGGCTACTGCGACCCCGTGCAAATCGTGGGCGATGACACCAAGAAGGGCTTCATTTTCCTGGAGTGGTCGCGCGATGAACGTCCGCGCTTCTTCCGCTACGCCATCCGCCCGCGGGTGGAACTGTGGAACCCGGAGAACAAGGACTGGGCCACCATGGACAAGCGCCCCATGGTGCAGGTGGCCAAAGCCCCCTTCTCCCGCGACAAGTGGACGCACGCCGTCTTCACCCTGGAACGGCTCAATGAGAAGGACGCGAAACCCACCGGCAAGCTCTACCTCAATGGCGAGCTTCAAGGCGTCATCGAAGGCTGGGACCTCACCCTCGGCTGGGATCCCGCCAAGGTCGCGCTCGTGCTCGGTGCGTCGTATGTGGGTCACCTGGATGACTTGGCGGTATTCAACCGTCCTCTCACCGCGGAAGAGGTGAAGCAGCTCGGTGCCCTGCCCGGCGGCGTGGCGGATTTGTACGGGCGATGAACACTGACCGAGGGTATTTCAGCATCTTCATCCCGATCTATTGATCTCTCACTGTGCATGAGGACCACGCACTCGGAACGAGTGTTACTTCGGTGGCTCAGTCTTACCTTTGCTTGGCAATACAATTGTGGGAGCAAGCCGAACAGGGAGAAACTCATGCTTATCAAGATTCCTTTCCAAACTTGGAGCAATTCTCATTGCCGCGTTGAAGCGCTCGATTGCTTCATCCCTTTTTCCCTGCTTATAGAAGATGAGCCCCCTAACCCAGATAGACCGGTAGTAGGTAGCCTGTCGCCTATCGGCCTCGTCTAACTCCTTAAGTGCATCGTCAAAGGCCCCGGAGTTTAGTAACATCTCCGCCTTGCCGCTTCTGGCAAAAGCTGAATCCGGATCTAGACCCAGAGTCTTGTCTATAGCATAGATAAT
>JAEYUU010000465.1 GCA_023429545.1 Verrucomicrobiota bacterium | reverse complement strand
GGCGGTGATGTGGGTGCCGCTGGTGTTGATTCCGCAGATTCTCTTCGGCGGCTTCGTGGTGACGCGTCCGGAGATGACGCCGAGTGTGCGCATCGCCAGCGAGTTCATACCCAGCTACTGCGCGCAGCGCATGATGGATGTGGCAGGCATCTACGGCCAGATCACACCGCGCATGACCAACCGCACGAAGTATCCGGTCTTCCTCACGCCCACCGGCGAGCAGGAGGAGGTCACTTGGAGTGAGCTGGGCGAAACCACCACGGAAAAGTACGACAAGGTCTCCGACTGGAACGTGAGCTGGCAGAACCTCATCGTCTTCCCCAATCGCGTGGGCCAGCACCACAACAAATTCCGCATCCAGCGCGGGGTGAAGAAATACGACGAGAGCACCGAACAGCGCAATGACGTGCGCTACGAGATGGGCACACTGTATCGATTCACAAGCCCCGCAGTGACGTCCGCATCAATCCTGGGAGCGTGGATCCTCGCCTGCTATGGCATCACGATCTGGGGATTGATCGGGAAGCAGAAGGGGAAGTGATCTCATGCCCGCCGCCACCTCCACCGCCTCGCGGGTGATCCGCTTCATGAAGCGCTATCCCTGGCGCGTGGCGGCGGGGGCGTTCATGGCGATTGCCGGGACGCTGCTGGGCTTTGTGTTTCCGGCGATCACGCAGAAGTTCATCGATGAGATCATCCCGCAGCGGCGTGCGGATCTCATCCTTGGGGCGGCGGGACTGGCACTGGGCTCCTTCGCGCTCAAACAGTTCTTCTTCACGCTGCGCACTCTGGCGAACAATGCCTTCGAGCTGCGCATGACGTATGACCTGCGCAGTGAACTGCACCGCAAAATCCAGCACCTGCCACTCAAGTGGTTCGACCGGCAGAGCTCTGGGGACATCCTCACGCGCATGGCGGATGATGTGCCGGCCACGCAGCGGGTGATTCTCGACGGCATCGACCAGGGCCTTCCCGCGGTGCTGCAGGTGCTGCTCACGGCGGGGGTGATGTTCTCCATTCATCCCAGGCTCGCGACGGTGGTACTGATTCCCGTGCCGTTCATCATCGCGGGCGGCTGGATCTATGCGAAGTGGGTTTCTCCCCGCGCCACCAAGGCGAGGGAGGCGGCCAGCGGGCTGAGTGTCCTGCTGCACGACAACATCGCGGGCATCCGGCAGATCAAGAGCTATACGCTGGAGCAGGAGAAGCAGCAGGACTTCGACGAATCGAGCGGCGCCTACCGGGCCCAGCAGACCAAGCTTCAGCGCGCCTGGTCCGTCTATGGGCCGGGCATGGGCTTTCTCGGAGATCTGGGCGTGGTGCTCCTCATGGGCTTCGGCGCGTACTGGTGCATCCAGGACATGATCTCGCTGGATGCGCTGCGGGCCTCAGGTGTGAATGCCGAGGTGCTGGAAACCTTCGAGTCCAATGCGCTGACCATCGGCAAACTGAGCCAGTTCCTGTTGCTGATGGGCATGTTCTATGAGCCCATCGGACGGCTGCACGGAGTGAACCAGACGTTTGTGAACGGACTGGCCAGCGCGAAGCGCATTTTCGACATCCTTACCCTGGAAGGAGCGGAGAAGCTCGATGTCGGCGAGCACCTCACGGAGGTGAAGGGCGAGATCCGTTTCGATGATGTAAGTTTCCGTTACGACGAACACCGGCCCACGGTGGAGCGCATCAATCTCCTTGTGCGACCGCGGCAGACCGTCGCCATCGTGGGCGCCACGGGCGCAGGCAAGAGCACGCTGTTCCAGTTGCTCACGCGCTTCTACGATCCGGAGAGCGGCGCAATTCTGTTGGATGGGAAACCGATTCGTTCCCTGAGCAAGATCAGCCTCCGCGACTCCATCGGCTACGTGACTCAGGAGAGCTATCTCTTCAACCAGTCGATTCGTGAGAACCTGAAACTGGGCAAGCCTGACGCCACGGAGGAGGAGCTGTGGCGCGCCCTGCGCCTCGCCTGCGCTGCGGACTTTGTGGAAAAGCTGGAAGGCAAACTTGATGGCATGGTGGGAGAGCGCGGCTCACGTCTCAGCGGCGGCGAGAAACAGCGCATCTCCATCGCGCGCGCGTTTCTGAAGGATGCCCCCATCCTGCTCCTCGATGAAGCCACCAGCGCCGTGGATACCAAGAGCGAACGCCTGATCCAGCAGGCCATCGATGGACTGCGCAAGGATCGCACCTGCCTGGTCATCGCACACCGGCTTAGCACGATTCTGCACGCCGACCAGATCTACGCGATGCGCGCCGGCCAGGTGGTGGATCATGGCACGCACCAGGAACTCATGAAAAAGTGTCCGTACTATGCAGAGCTGGTAGCATTGAGTTTCCAGGAGGAGAAGCTGGCGGAGTAGATGTCCAGTCATAGACCTTTGTCGGCATTGCTGCATTCCTCCGGTCCATCATTTCGCCCGCCCAATGACCGGTGGGGAGCCGCTGCGTCGCTTCCTGATCAGGGGAGCGGGGGAGGTGGGATTGCGTATCCATCGACCCTGTAAGCTGGCACCTCGCCTTTCGCTTGGGCCGATGAACAACCCCTTGTATACTGCAACCACTCACCATGGAACTCATCCTCAACGAAGCCACGTACACTGCGGTGATGGGCCGCGTGGTGCCGGCGGCCCGACGGGTGTTGTGGATCGTCACGGCGGACTTGAAGGATCTGTTCGTGGACAATGGCACCGGGCGCTTTGTACCCTTCCTCGAAATGCTCGCTGGCAAGCTGCGCGAAGGTGTGGAGGTGAGGCTTATTCACGCGAAGGAGCCCGGGCCTCGCTTCCGTGAAGACTTCGACCAGTTCCCAGAGTTTGTGCGCAGCGATCTCTTTGAGCGCATCCTCTGCCCACGCATGCACATGAAATGTGTCATCGCCGATGACCGCATGGCCTATGTGGGAAGCGCCAATCTCACCGGCGCCGGCATGGGAGCGAAGTCACCAGATCGCCGCAACTTCGAAGCGGGCTTCCTCACCGAGGATCGTGACCACATTCGTGGACTCATATCCTGGCTGGATGACTTCTATGTGGGAAATTTTTGTGAGAAATGCCAGCGTCGCGAGTTATGCCCAAGTCCGATTAGGTAGAAGCTCCGCTTCTTCCCGAGACGTTATCCAGCATGTTTGTTATCCCTAATGAAGGTGGCTGCACGTTTCCGATCACGCATCCCCTCGTCCCTATGGATGATGCTGGGGGTCCCCAGTATTTATGCCCTGGCCTATTTGACCTTTAGGGTCTTTGGTCCTGTCACCGTTGACTATTCGAATTCATTCCGCTCTCCGCATTCCGTTGCTTCCCCCGACGGCGATCACATTCAGTGCGTGTTGCGCAACATATCACCGCCTTCGATGCGCGTTGACCCAACCACGAGCGGTGGGCGATTTATAATACTGTTCTTCCAACCCGCCATGCAGATAGAGTTGTCAGTTTCGCAGGGCGCAATACGCGTTACGATAGTATTGAAGCCTCCGCCTACGAGAGCGCAAATGGATGAGTTCACCCCACCCAACACGGCACTAGCA
>JAEYUU010000426.1 GCA_023429545.1 Verrucomicrobiota bacterium | reverse complement strand
GTCCAGGGTGATGGGATTGTATCGCATTTCTGGCGAGTCCATCGAGGCCATGCGTGCAGCGTAGCGCACGCTCCTTGCGGATATGAAGCAGAAAAATGCGGCGGGATGCCTGCCTTGGGGAACGCGGGGGGGGCAGTCACCTCAGGCATCCTTAGTACCCGTGGCGCCGGGGTAGTCTTCAACTCGTGCCCCTGCGGCTCAAACCATGTATTTGCCTCGATGGACCCATGCTGGGCGTTTGCGCCCAATTCTTCGCGATCGAAGTATTATGCCCATTGATGTTTCTTTGCAGGAATGCGCGGTCTGTGGTCGATTTGTTCAAGCAGGCTGATTTGCTATATGACACGATTGCAGGAAATGAACCACAAGACGGCTCAAGGCGGCTCACTGAGGCTCTTTATTGAAGAGGTGCCATTGGTCGATCCGAATACCACGGCCCCCTTGAGATACTGCTATCACTTTTACGGCATCATCAGCAACGAAAAGGGCACGGCACATTACAAGCATCCCAAAGACCGGGAAAAGCCGCTCGAGGAACAGTATGTTTCAATTCTCAGATCGTGGTGCGAAGTTCTCGCGAACAAGGGCGATGCGATCTGTGAGCTCGATAATCCCGCGAACTGCGAACTCCTCTCACCCCAAAGCCAACGGGAGATTCGTTCGGCATTGCATGGAGAGTATTTGATCAAGGTGAACGGCGAAGTGTGTTGAACAAGGCGGATCCACTCCTTCCGGAGTCCATCCTCCGCGGCAGCTTGAAGATTGGGCTTCACTGACGCATCGTTTCGGACACGAGATGTTGAGAATATCCCGGTAGGCTTTCGACGCGCTTACCGGCCGCCCGGCACGGGTGCGCCGCAGTGCGTGCAAAAGCGCGCGTCTGCAACGAGGCGGTTTCCGCAGGCGACGCAGAACTGGGCGGGTCCGTCTGCTGCCGGTGGTGCCGGACTGGATGCGGTGTGTTTTGGTGCAGCAGTTTGCCAGGGTGCCATCACTGTTTGCACGGCTTTGTCGAGCAATCCCATCAGGGCGCTGCCGCTGGACCTTCCCATCTTCACCCCGCCCTGGCCGGCTGGACACTCCAGAGTCCACAAGCCTGAGAGCGTTCGGATCAATCCGAGGTGCAGTTCATGCACCTCCCGCGCACCGGCGACGCGCAGTGAGAAGTGTCCCGATACGGCCGCCGCACTCCACTCCAGAGCGGCGGCGGACATTTCGTTGGCGAAGGCCCAGGTGTCGTCTTCCGGCATTCGGGCCACCCATCCGCGCTCCTCAAGTTCACGCAGGCCCGCACTTGTGCCCTCCAGCGTCACCGCGGCCGGAGCACGCGGAAGCAGTCGCCGGACGAGACCGGTGAACCATCGCGCATCCTGCGTCAGCAGTCCCGACTTCGCGGCGATCATGATGTCCCGCGCGGGAGCCGTCGCTTCGGGATAAGCTTCTCTCGCGATCAGCGCTTCCAGACGGGCCTCCTTCACCGCGTCCACCAGTCCGCAGCAGGCGAGGAGGGCCTCATGGCTCAGTGCCGTTGCGGACTCCACGGTATCCTCAGTTTCCTCCAGGCTCAGTCCTTTGGAAAGCACCTGCAGCCAGGCGCGGTGCTCCAACCTCGGCACGATCTCATACGTGGAGCCTGAGACGGGAGTGCAACCCAAGAGGTGGCTGCCCGTGGCGGAAGATCCATAGGCATGGAGGAAAATAACCGAGTCGCTCGTCCCGGCGGAGACCGTAAGCGCGAGTCCCGGCGCGGCCAGGGTGCTCGCGACCGGCGTCCATAGCGCCGCATCCGCAGCCCCGAAGTCGGGAAGCTGGACAGGTGCCTCATGGGACGCGGACTCTGGAAACTGATGCAGGGGAGAGAGCGGACCCAACTCCACGCCAGCGCGACGCGTTAGCGCCGCCAGTTGACTGGCGGTGAGCTTCAGGGGTGGGGGAGAAGCATGCATGAGGAATAGGTGATCGATGATGGCGGCTTCTACTTCATTGCTGCCTTAGATAGTTTTCCAGCAGGGCGAGCGCATTCTGTTTTTCCCCCAGGGGAAGCGGCTTCAGGGCGGAGGGATTCTTCACCAGCTTCGCCAGTGGCTCCGGCAACGGCTGGCGGGTGAACTTGCCGCTCACGTTGCCGATGGTCTTTACGTTCTTCGCCCCCTGCCGCAGTTTTTCGTTGAGGGATAGTCCGGCGGTCTCCTCGAAATGCTTTGCCGCGACATCCGCATGGAACTCCTTCGCCTTGCCGGCTGCTGCCGCCGCATCGGTATTGTCGAAGAACTTTCGGTCACCGCCCAGCAATGGATCCTTGCCGTCCAGGCTGTGGGTGAAGTTGCCGTTCTCATCGTACACATCCAGACGGCCCTTCCCGGTGGCGCGATAGCTTTCCACGAAGGCTTCTCCGGTGTCTGACTTTAGCGCTCCCTGGGCCTTGCCGTCGCCATAGCAGTTTGCTTTGAGATCCTCTGGTGTGAGCTTCACGCCGCTGGCCTCGCTGGTCTTTCCCACCGCCTTCCGGTAATATTCGGGGAAAGTTTCCTCCATGGCTCGGCCCGCCGCGGTTCCATCGCCGCGGGCGTTGAGGTCGATGTCGGAGCGTCCCGGCTTGTAGTCGCTGCGCTTCCACGCATGGCTGCCCGTGCTTTCCACACCTTCGATGTGTCCTTTGAACTCGGGATGGTCGGCGAGCATGTCCTTCATGGCCTGCTGCTGGGCGCGCAGATGCTGGTCATATCTCACAGAGTCCGCTACCTTCCGTGCTTCGGGCGTCAGGTATTTCGGATCCGTCTTCAGCGCTTCCATGCCCTTCCGGTAGGCGGGATCAGTGACATCGAGCAGTCGGTCGCCCTTCACCAGCCGCGGGTTGAATTCCGCGCCTGCCTTCGCGGCGGCTTCGTTGATTTCGCCCACCTTGCGCAGGGGATGGTCGGCGGGGAGCCTGGCCAGCGCCGCTTGCTCCGCCTCCCGCCCCACCGTCTGGCCGGTGCCGTGGATGCGTTGACCGGTCTTCCCGGCGGCTTCGCCGAAGATGCCGCTCTTCAGTTCGGTCATTTTGTCGAGCAAGTTTTTCACCGGTGTCAGCTCTGCCGTGGCACCAAGCACGCGTCCCATGCCCAGGCCCACCGCCTCGCCCATCGCGGCCTCCAGTTCGAGTTTAGCAACGCCCTGCAGCCGCTCGGCGAGGCTCTTCTTGTGGTCAACGATCGGCTTTACCATGTCCGCGCCCGCGCGGCTCACAAACTCGATTGCCGCGAGCGGGTCGGAACCCGCATGCATCACCGCCGCCGTGGTGTCGATCGGGTGGGCAATCACGTGCAGTCCCATCTTGCCGAGCGTGGCCATGCCTTCGGCCATGCCCTTGGCGGAGTGCAGCACCGCCTTGCCGGCGGAGGTGTAGGTCTCGAGCCTGCCCGCGCCTTCCTTCACGTCGCGCCAGAGTTCACCGGCATCCTGCTGTACGTTTCCACCGAACTCCTTCCATACCTCTCCCGAACCCGCGTCCCTGGCCACACTGGTTACGTCTTCCTCCACACCACGCATGAAGGTGTCCAGCACTTCCAGGGACTGCAGACCCTTTCCCGACTCCGCTTCCAGCGCTTTCAGGGTGTCCCGCTGGTGCTCGATGCGACGCTGGCGGTCAAGTTCGCGGTTTTTGCTCTGCATGTCATTCAGCCGCTCCTTGGACTCCAACCAGGTGTCGTGGGCCTTCTTCACGTCTTCGGACTGGCCCGACTCCAGATCCGTCACCGCCTTGTCCGCCAGCCGCGTCCGTCGCGCTTTTTCTTCCTCGTATAGATTGCGCCCAATCCAGCCACGATCTTCATCGCTCCACACCTCGCCGAGTTCATTCACGTCACCATCACGATGCGTCACCAAGGGGGGCAGCGGCGGCGGTGACTCGGTCGGTGTGGCCGTGCCGCCGAACCAGTCGTGCACGCCATCGATCAGGTCCTTCGGCGTCACGCCCATTCCCAGCATCATCAGGCCCGTGCCCAGCGCAGTGATGCCGCCCGCGATCAGCGTGCCCACCGCCGTGGTGCCGGGGGAGACTTCATCATCTGCAGCCGGGGTGACGCGATTGTCATCATCTGGAAAGATGACTGCAACAACGCCTCCCGGGATGTCGACCGTGAAAGGTGATGGGGAAGGCGGTTGGTTCGCTGTCGGAGCACCTGTCTTGCCTTCCGGGGTTCCGTTCTGCTGGGTGGGCGTCGCGCCGGTGACGGTGCTGCCCGTCCTGCCGCCCTTCAGCATCGCCGGGGGAGCCACATTGGCCGCGCCTGGCGCCAGAGACACGGCACGTGCGATTCGCAGGTCCGCATTGTACACCGTATAGACCGCTCCGCGATACATCCACGATGCCAGCCCGTGGTGTCCTACATTGCTGGTGGATAGTTCCCCGGTGAGAAGATCCTGATAGTAGCTGGGTCCGCGAGCTTGTGAAACCGAGCGGAACCTTCCATCCGCCACGTCGGTGCTCTCCTTCACCTTGGTCAGCGATGGTTCCCACGCGTGACCGCCGCCGTAGAAGTACCCGGCACCATCCATCCCGAGGAGAGGCTGATGGAGCGATCCGATCATGGGACGCCGTTCCTCCAGCCTGCCGGTCGGCGAGTATATCAGCATGCCGTTCGCCTCACTCTTGCCCCGCTCGCGGATGTATAGATTGCCGTCGGTTCCGCGGATGACGCCCGAAGCGCTGTCGACCTTGTCGAGCACCTGCGCCCGGCCATCCAGCGTCAGCATGGCAAGCACGTGGGGCCCATCGCTGCATGACCGGGTCTCCGAGGTGTGCGCAATGAAGTACATCGCGTCGCCGACCATCGCTGTTTCCCAATGCGACGCGCAGGCGCTGATGTGACGCAGCACCTCTGCCCGGCGGTCGGCACCCGTACGCGATGGCCAGTTGCCCGTCTTCAAATCCTCCGCCGTCGCCGTGGCGGCAATGGAGCCCAGAGATGCGACTGACCTGACGAACTTCCCCGTGCGGTTGAACTTGATGATGTTCTCGGCAATCAAGGCGTAGAGATTGCCCTCTTCGTCCACGCCAAAAGGGTAGCCACCGGCCATGGAGGGATTGATCTCATAGCGCACGCTGATCCGGCCGTTGCGATCGTAGCGCAACGTCGCTCCGCTCCTGCCGCGGCGCGCATGGACATACAGATTGCCGACCGCATCCACCAGTGGATGTTCGAGGAAGAAATTTCCCGTTTCACCCGGCAGCGGATGTTCCAGTTGTCCCGCGGGCTGCACCTCGAACACATAGGCGAAGATGCGAAATGATTGCTGCAACTCACCGACCCGCTGCTTGTTGGACAGCACCGTGACGCGCACGGTCACATTGTTCCAACCGGGCTTCACCGGTACCTTCCAGCCTCTCACGCGGTAGTTGCTCTCAGAAGGCGGGCCTTCCCACGTGCCACCGTCCACCGTGATCATCTTGTCCGTCCCGCGACCGAATTGCCGCTCCACGGTCAAAGGGTCAGGGTAGCCACTGAACTGCATATGCGGGATTTCTCCCGGCTTCACGAAGACTGTCACGCTCGCGCGCTGCGCCTTGTCGCTTTCATACGCGGCATACTGCGACATGCTCCGGTGGCTCAGCGAGACGGAACTGTGATCGCCCATGAAGTTGCATTCGCGTAACGGGAACTCCCCCTCGGCAGCGGACACTCCCTCCGCACAGCCCTGTCCCGCCACAATCATCACCACCGCAAGCCACAGGCACATGCGCTTCACCCCGCTGGAGAGGGAAGAGGTGGGGTGGTGATGCGGGCTCATAACTCAAGCTCCTGACTTGGTTCATTTCACCTCAAACTCCCTTTCAAACCGCATGTCTTCATCCAGCAGGATGACGAGGCGATACTTCCCAGGCACGAGACGATCCTCACCCAGGTGCAGATCGAAGGGGAGATTCCCCGAACCCTGGCCCTCGATGGTCGCGGAGATCGCCGCCGTCCGGTTTCCGCTCGCGATATGTTCAATCCACACCTGCACGGAGCCGCCGGGCGGATGGTTGATCAGGGAAATGTCAGCGCTCAGTGTCTCGATAGAACTGGGAACCACGGTTCCCGGGTTGATTAGCGCATCGGATTCCGTGCGGCCCGATCCGAAGGTCACTGATCCCACGCCGCGCCCCTTATCTCCTGGGGCCGCGGGCTGGAGTCCCTCCGCCGGCTTCGTTTCCATGTCCGGGGTCGTGGGTGTTGCCGGAGGCGCAGTCGCATTCGTAGCAGTGTTCGCACCGGAGGGCGCGGATGTGCCGGCGGGTGGTAGCTCTACTGGAATGCTGCTGAGATCGATGGCGATCACGAGCCACTCTCCCCCTTCCTTCCGCAGGCGCATGGGCACACTCCTCACCACGCCCGAGTTGTCCGTGAGCTGCGTGGTGACGGTGGCGATGGAATTCTCCATCTGCCGCTCGGGGATGGAGATGTCCCGGGTCTTCTGGATCAGCGGTCGCGCACTCACGAGGGCCTGATAGGTCTCAAGGCTGATCGTTTCGCGTAGCGCCGGGGACGACGTTTGATACGCCGTGGCCACATCGCCACGGACGAGGTACTGAAGATGTTCCTTGGCCGATTCCGTGGGACCACTTGTAAGAAAATAGATGCTCGCCACCAGCGCAGCCGCAGCCAGCAGCAGCGTGAGGCATCCGCCTCCCACGATCAGGCCGATGCGCCGCCCTTTCCCTTTTCCGGTGGCAGGAGCGGTGGGCGCGGGCGTGTAGGATGCGGCGGAGTGCTGCTG
>JAEYUU010000381.1 GCA_023429545.1 Verrucomicrobiota bacterium | reverse complement strand
CGTATAGCCGTTGACCAGGCCTCAAGGGATTTTCAGTCTCTCAACTTCAAACTCTCAACACATCGATGCTCCTGACCCTCATCGCTGCCATCGATGACAACCGTCTGCTGGCGGATGAGTGCGGCATCCCCTGGAAGCTGCCTCGCGATGTGGCGCACTTCCGTGAGTATACTTCAGACACGTGGCTGCTTCTGGGACGCACGACCTACGAAGAAATGCAGGGCTGGTTCCGCCCGGGACATTTCCCCCTGGTGCTCAGTGCGCGTTGCGGATGGGACCCCACGATCGGACGTGTAGTTTCATCCGTGCCCCAGGCGATCGCGATGGCAGAGGCAGCCTGCCAGTCAGAACTGGTGTGCATCGGCGGAGGACAAGTCTTCGCGGCCGCACTCCCCTATGCGCACAAGCTGCTGCTTACGCGTGTGCACGCCCAAATCGAGCCGGCCGGCAGACCGGTGTACTTCCCCGCGTGGGACCCAGCCCAGTGGGAAGATGTCACGATTTGGCAGCAGCCTGCGGATGCAGAGCACGCCCTGACGTTTCATCTCCACGAGTTGACGCGCCGGTGATGCCGCCGCCAGAGCGGGAATTCTTGTCCAGGCGGGCGAGGATGATTCCGAGAATCACATAGCCTGCCATGGTACCCCAGGTGATGTAGAGCCACAACCAGGCGCCACTCAGCTCACCATAGGCATGCAGGCCGATACCAAGCTGGTTGGTGGCGAACCATGAAAAGATGGTGACAATGCCCAGGACCATGCAACTCACATGGAATCCAGCCTCGCGGATGTAGCCGCCCAGTCGCGCATGCAAGATGATCAGGTTCATGAGCACGATCATCAACGCGCCATTCTCCTTCGGATCCCAGCCCCAGAAGCGGCCCCAAGAGTAATTTGCCCAAATTCCTCCCAGCACCGTGCCGACAAGCGACAGGAACAGCCCCGCAAGCACGAAGGCGTACGCAATACGCGAAAGCGTGCGCGCATCCTCATCTCCCGCCTTCGTGACACCAAGAACGCGGCGCGTGAAATACACCATGGAACAGATGCAGGCCACCATGCCGCACGCGTAGCCAAGATTGATGCACGGCACGTGCGTGGCGAGCCAGAAGTTCGTGATGAGCACGGCCTGCAACTGGACGAGGCTGTCCTTGCCCTCCATCTCGAAGAATCGGATGGAGAGGAACATCCCTGCCACACCCGCAATGCAGGCAATCGTCATGGCCAAGCCCTTGCGACGGCTCATCCACTCCACCAGCAGCGCTCCAATCACCGCCGCCGTGGTGATGAAGATGATCGTTTCATAGAGCGTGGTAATCGGCGGACGCTCCATGATGAGACTGCGAATGGTGATGCCTATGGTGCCCAGCAACGCCCCCGCAACCATGGTGATCCAGCAGATGACGTTGCAGACCTTCTCCCACATGGTGCCCGGTGACACCCAGCCCATGCTCAGCGCCAGACTGCCGATGATGAACATGTAGAGCGCATTGGTGAAATAGTCCGCGCGATGCAGGCCGATCTCCATGCCGATGTGTCCGGATTGCCCGCGTTCCGCGGCGGCCTTCGTGAGCATGTCGACCACCTCGCGTGCCTTGGCCTTGAACTCGCTGCTGCCCGCAGTGCCGGCTGCCCGCCCCAGCTCTCCATAGGCGGTGAGCATGGCGTATTCATGCGCGGGAATCTCTGCTCCGCTGAGTGCCTCCTGCATCAATGCTCCAGGACTCTTCCACACCTCAGTTTTCTTGTCATCGGGAGGGAAGAGGTTGAGCTGCTCCTCCGGGTTTCCGTTCATCCTGGCGCAAAGCATGCTGCGAAAGAAAGCGAAGAACCACGGATTGGCCACGGGCGCGGCCGCTTCAGGATGGGCCTTGAAATAAGCGGCCATCTTGGGAAGCAGAACGGAGATCTGCGGATTGGGCGCCTCCGCCTGGGACATGATTTCCGCCGGCACCTTGCCATATTGATCACCGAAGGGAGCGCGGGCAAAATCGAAATGACCCAGCACCATGTCATAGTCTAGGAAGTCCTGGCTCAGCTTCAGGATGGCGCGGGACTCCGGTGAAAGGGTCGCCGGGTTCACGCCTCGGAACTCCTCCATCTTTTGCGAGAGCTTCTGCCTTCCTGCATCGATCTCGTTGTAGGAATAGCGGTCCCGCTTGCCCTTGCCGTGAAGGTTCAGGATCACCACCGCATCCGAGTTGTCCACCACGAAGACATTGAGCTCCTTGGCAATATCCGGACGGAACCATGAGATCAGCAGCCACTCCATGGCGCTCAGCCTGGAGCCTCCCTTTGCATTCACCACAGCCTTGCCCGTCAGCGGATCCAACACAGGCTCTGCCTTGCCCGTCGTCTCGTTGAACTTCTCCGCCTTGATGCTCTGCTTGCCATGCATCGGCAGCAGGAGCGTCGTACGCGCCACGGTTTCCAGCGGCTTCACGCGGCCACTCTGCTGGACCGGGATCGTGGCCATCATCTTCACCAACTCAGGATCCATCAGGGTTTCCAGCGGGACTAACGGCAGCTTGCTTTTTGCTGCCGCTGCAGCAGGTGCGGCAGCAGGTGGAGCTGCGGCAGCAGGTGGAGCGTGCGGATCTGCCGGCTTGGGTGCCTCCGCCTGGGCAGCAAGCACCAGCGGCAGCAGCGCCCATACGGCACCGCATGCTGCCAGGGTCATCATCAATCGGGGAGATTTCATGGGAATGAAGAAGGGCGGCAGGAGTTAGACAGTCGGCGGCGCGACCGGCACA
Organism: Verrucomicrobiota bacterium; assembly: GCA_023429545.1. GTDB lineage: Bacteria > Verrucomicrobiota > Verrucomicrobiia > Verrucomicrobiales > Verrucomicrobiaceae > Roseimicrobium. The sequence goes on along the minus strand of JAEYUU010000381.1, from coordinate 1,999 downwards.
CTTTTTCGCGCGCTTTGTTTCAGGAATTTCACCAGATGCCAGACAAGGTTCATTGCGAGACCAACCATGGCCGCGAGGAGCGAAATGAGGGGCCAGTGGTCCGAGGGATTGCTGGCCACCTGGAACATGGAGGACTGCTGCCCACCGCGCTGCGCCGCCTCCATGTCGAACGAACTCTGGAAGAAGGCGAATCCGCCGAACCGCAGCGGCTCATTCATGTTGATGACCTTCTCCTCGGATTTCCCGTCGCGAATCACCGTCACGTGGCTGGTAAACTTTCGTGCCTGACTGGTGCCAGGGTGCGTCTCCCGCACAAACCTGTCGAGCTTCACCTCAAAAGGAAGCCGGTACTGCCGGCGGCCGATGCCAACCCCGTAGGCCTCGCTACCGATGGTCACAGTCCATGGCGCGCGCTCGGTGCGCACCACGATGCCCAACTGCTCCGCCTTGGTCTTCTTGTCGATTGCCTTCACATAGGCGCCATTGACACGCTGCTCATGAGGCACCGGCTTCATCTCGGCATCATGAAGGGGCAGCTCCTGGAGGATGAATCCATCCACCACCATGCTTGGCGGATCACCCGGCTTCGCCGGACGCACGGTGCAGTGTTCCATGTAGTTCATGACCATGAGGTCGAAGGGGAGCTTGTCGCTGTAAAAAGTGCGGGCCTTGCCTTTGGTGAGATCTGCAAATTGCTTCTCTGGAATCAGCATCGCCACGCGCTTCCCATCCGCGGGAGCGGGCTCAAGCTTCTCAATCCGGATGTCGCTCACGTGAAACGCTTCAAATTCATCCACGGTCTGGTTCTCCGTCACCCACACGGCTCCCTCCTCCTTCGCCAGCAGCGACACCAGTCCGGCCAGCAGCATGAACACGACCGAGACGTGTGCGATAAGCACGCCAATGAGCCCAACGTTGGGCATGACATTGTTCTTAAGACCAGCGCGGATACGCAGGATGATGCGGGTAATGCCACCGCAAATCATATTGACCGCCAGCAACCCCATCAACAACCCACCACCCGGCAGCAAGATGGGCAGTACCCATTCCCCATCATAGGGAATGTGCATGGCACGAAGGCAGCAGTCGATGTCGATATTCGTGATGAACCAGGACTCGAAATACTTCCGCTGGCTGTCGAAAAGGCCATACTCCAGTTGCTCCAGCGTTCCGAGGAACGTCATGAGCAGCAGCAGCGACAGCACCGTCACGGCAAAGCCGAACGATGCGAAAACATCAAACACCCTCTTGAGCATGGAGGGCGGCTTGGGGGCGGTCACAGGGTCTCTCATCGTTGAACTTTCGGCTGGAGCGAACGGCAGAACTCATCGAAAGCGGCTTCGTTCTCCACCACCAGTGCTTTCGGGCCCACCATTTTGACAAAAATCATGAATTTTTCGTCGGCGTGGACAGCACCGAGCATACGGTAGCCTTTCACGGACTCCGACTGTCCTACGTCCGTGAAGTCGCCATCAAAGGACACAAAGGTCGCCTCCCGGCCGAAAAGGGGTTTCTTGGGAAGAGCCGTAAACTCCTCAGGCGTGTAGGGCGGCAGTCCCATCTGCGTGCGCCACCGGTTCACATTGGGCTCCACGCCACCGCCCCCTCCGGGAAGGAAACTCAGGAAGCACTGGCCCTCCTGATTGGGGCCAAAACGGAGGTCGAGAAGACGGATGCCTTTTGCCGCGCCGGTCGGCTGTACCACGACCCAACCGGCCGGGGTTGTCCAATCGAAAAGCTCCTCGGGTGCAGGAGGTTCCGGCTGAGCCCCTTGGGGCGATGCCTGGTCCATTTGCGGGAACCGAGCCTCGCTGGAGATTCCGGTGGGCGGCCGTGTGACATGCTTGGAGATTTCGCGCTCCCCCTTGATCTCAACCCTCTCACCCACCTGGTCGCAGCCCGCCGTGAGAAAACAGGCCAGGGCAGCGGAGAGAAGCGGGATGGAGCGGGAAATCGGCATGACAAAAGAAAAACGGGACATCGGGGGAGATCGTTAGAC
>JAEYUU010000344.1 GCA_023429545.1 Verrucomicrobiota bacterium | reverse complement strand
ACACAGGCCTCACGGGACTGAGCATTTTTCCGTGGAGAATGGCTCAGGCCGCCTTCCGACCGGTGAATAGTGAGACCAGAAACAGAACGAGGAAGATGAAGAAACAAATCTTCGCGATGCCGGCGGCGGTTCCCGCGACGCCTGTAAAGCCGAGTGCTGCCGCGATCAATGCGATCACGAGGAATGTGATGGTGTAGGATAGCATAGTGAAAAGAGGAGGGTGAAACTCCCGTGGCCTTTCCAATCCGCACATCGCATACCATGAGGCACGGTCGAGTCCTACGGAGTTCACGCCCAATATTTTAGGCAGTTGAGACTCTCTTGAAAAGATGCCATTCCATATGCAAGATGCCCACGAATGCTGTCCTTGCCCGTGCATCATGCAACGGAAGCTTGGCCTTGAGGTCAAAGAAGCGCGGCTTCCACGTGCGGCACCTTTAGATGAGTGGACACAACTCCCATGTCTCGTGGGTTCAGCCAGAATAACCGCCCGCGAAACGGTGTGTGTCGGATGCCTTCAAGCGCAGGGAGCAACGGATCGGACTCGTGCAGCGAGATGAGCAGATGCATCCATTTCCGCGCGTCAGCCTCGGCACGCATCGCACGAACCAACAGGCGGAACACATCAGGGTCCTGCGAGGGGACGGCCATGAAACAGCCATAACCGAAGCGAAAATGCGCGCCTGGAGAGGGGAGGCGAGGCACAGGCAGCAAGTGGTGCGTCACGCGGGAGAGATGGTAGAGCCAGCGCCACTTTCCTGCGTAACCGAGCACCCGGGTCTGCTTGAAGGCGCTTTGGTCCCACACGCCGGCCACGCCACAAAGGTGCGCTCCATTCCAAGTCAGGAAAAAATCTCCCGCACGAAAGTCGCGCCAGCGACCCCCGGACGCGAAGTCCTCCAATCGATGCACAGGGGCGAACTGCCGCGATGCGTTGTGCGCATTCAAAAACTCCACGATGACCGGAAGCCCGGATGTGCTCCCTCGAGTGAGGCGCAGATGGGGTGAGGAGGACGGCGCCTCGGACGAAGGATGGATCCCTGCGGTGATGAAGGAACCCAGCGGATGATATTCTGGTACGCTGGCCCTCGCTCGTGAGAGTGCGCTTCTCGCGTCCGCGTTCTCGGAAAAGATGGCGGTATGATAGAGATCCACCTGGCCATCGGCGTCCAGCGTGCGGAAAAACTTCCAGCCACGGGCGAGCACGGTACCTTTGCGCCACGCTGGGAGAATCCGCAGGTCACTCAGATAGCCCACACTCTGTGGGGTGCCATTAACGAATGCCTGCGAAAGGCACCGCGTGCCGATGGCGACGATCTGGCCGTCGCCCGTGTCCTCGCAAACCATCACCTGCACCTCATCCCCCTGCACGCGCAGCGCCTCAAAGAATGATGGCTCACGCTCGAAGGCCAGACGCATTCCGCCCTCCATGGGTGTCGCTGAGAAGGCGCGGCGCAGGGCGGCGTCATCTTCGTGCGTGGCGAGTCGGAAACGGAGGGGCATGGCGTGGAGCTGGAATTGTTCACACGCGCATCCACGACTCCCAACCGCGCTCTCGATGGAGCGCGGCGGGCTTCACATCCCCGGCGCGTTGCCCTAGATCCACGCATCGCCCCAGATAGCGCGCGGCTGCATTTTCTGGTGTATGCACCACACGCACAGGACCGAGCTGGCCGAGTTCACGACAGTAGCGATAGTGGGGGTTTCCCTGCAGCAGGGCATCGAGTTCCCCGGCAACCGACGCACCAACTTTGCACGTCCCAGCCATCAGGATGTAGGAGGATCCATCATCAGAAGGTGCCAGCATGAGAAACGCCGTGTCAAGTTCATGCGAGGAACGCAATGCATCCAGCGCACGTCCGACGAAGAATGGATTGAGCTTCTCACCCTTCAGATCACTCACGCCATCCTCCTTGCCCACGAACTCCAGGACGGGGAGACTGCCCCCGACACGGGTGCACCGCACCCGATCTCCGATGCGGTAGCGCCAGAGACCACCTCCTGTAGTCATGAGAATGGTGTATTCACCACCTGCCTCCAGTTCATCGCAGAGTAAGGTGGTGTCGTCCCCTGTAGAAGCGTCGGCGCGGATGAATTCGTAGAAGTGTGAATTCAGACAGGGCACACAACCGCCTGCGGACTCCAGGGGAATGGTCATAACCCCCTCCGTGGAGAGCAGTCCTTTCGCCTGAAGTTCCACCCCGGGCAGCCTCTTCTGCAAAGAGGCAAACCCAGCTCTTGAAGCTGCATCTCCCCAGCAGCTCACCACCGCCAGATCAGGCCACAGCGAAGATGGTGACTCATCGAAACCATCCAGAATCAACTCCAGGAAACTTGGACTCCACACGGAGATGAAACGCAGATCGCGCGCCTTCCGCAGATGGTCGCGCGTCGCTGCCAGGCAGGCATCCATGTCCCGTAGCTTTCCAACGGACGGTGGCACCGCAAAGAGCCTGCTCGAGAGCCACTGCTCTACGCGGCCAAGGTATTCCGCATCATCATCGAATCCAATGGGAATCCCGCCCGCTGTCTTCCTCTGCTTCCGATGCAGCGGGGTGATGCTCCAGTAGTGACGCCCGTGCGAGATGCCGGGATACGTCTCATAGAGGTCGTACATCCAGGCGCGAATGGCCTCCTGAAACTCCGCACGCAGGGAGCGGGTGTAAGGAATGAGCTTGGCAGCACTGGTTGAGCCGCTGCTGGGCTCAAACATCAGCACTGGCTCGGTGGTGAGTACATCAGGTTCGCCGCTGGCGGCGCGGTCGATGTAAGGTCGCAACTCTTCGTATCCGGAAATGGGAATCGCCTGCTGAAAATCGCGTAAGCTCGCGGCTTGATGCAACCGGTGACTGCGAGCGAATACAGAACCGGCATTCTTCGTCAGAATCCTTGCCAGCACCTTTTCTTGGGTGCCGCGCGGATTGGGAGCGGCAGCGAGGAGCCGGCGATGAGCGGGGTGGCAGAGGCTCTTCCAGGCGAGGTGCGCGAGCATGCGGGTCAGAAAGAATGAATAGATCTGGCGCGGTGTCTCAGCACACCGCTGGCTTTCCCCAGCGAATCGCAGGCGTGGCATCGGCATTCGTTCCCTGTATGCCCTGCAACAGATGTTTGAGGGCTGCGCCTCGCATATTCTCGGGCGAGATCTCCGCCAGGCACACGAGTTCGTGGCCTTCCACATAGCGGGGGTTCCGCTCCAGGAAGAAAGCCACGTGTTCACGACGATCGCGTGCCGCTGGCACATCCGCCAGATCCCTCCGCAAGTGGCCCTTGGACGAGGCAAACTCCAGGCGACCTGACGCCGTGTTGTAGTCTGCGCCGAACATCCGCGCAGCGACAACGTCCTTGATCTGCCGCAGCGTGCTGTCCTCGGACTCAGACTGGGGATGATAGTGCCGGAAGAACAGGGGCAGGTAAAGATAGGTGCGGTGGCCTTTTGAGAGGAGAAGCCAGTAGAGCGGATCCTCCGCATGCCGTGCTTTCACCTGTCCAGCATACTGGCACCACGCTCGCACAAGTTCCTGGGTCCCCCACCATTGCGGAGCGATGATGGTATCCCCCGAGAAGAGCACGCGAATGATGCGGCCGTCGATCTCAAAACGATGCGTCACCTGCGTGGAGAATCCCTGCACGACCCCAGCGGTATCACGCAGCAGGAGCACATCGTCCTTCGCAAAAAGGTCCGCGGTGAATGGTTCCAGGCTCACCGCCTCGTAGCAGGCAGAGAACAGGGTGAAGAGTCCGCGCACCTCCGCCTCAGAGAGGCTGGTCACACGGCGTACTTCACTGGAGAGCTGCTTCATGCTGGGAGAAACAATGCATGATTCCGCCACAGAAGCCACCCCAGGATGGGATAGAGCGCCGTATTGACCCATCTCGTGAAGCGGTTCACGGCGGCGAAGTGCGCGCTGTCATCGGCAAAGTAGATGCCGGTCGCCGGATCCATGCGTGCGCGGAAGATGATGGCCATGCGTGCCTCGATGATCAGGGTGGCCAGCAACAGCATGGTGAGCCCGCCCGCGCCCTGCCAGAAAATCACCACCAGGACCGCGGTGATCAGATCGTGGGAGATGCCATAACCGCAGCGCCAGTTCCGTGAAATGTAGAGCATGTAAAACTCGATCACCCCACGGATAAGAAAGCTCCAGAAGACGATGCGGTAGAGTCTGCTGGTGGCGGCATCTGCCTGGGAATACCAGCCGAGCACGATGGGCAGCACGACGAACATGTAGAGGGCGAAGTTCAGCCACGCCACCTTCGGCAGGCTGATGCGGCCTCCCACGATGGCGCCGCTGTTCTGCACCACGGCGAAGACTGCCACCGTGGCGGAGAGAATCAGCAGTGCGATCAGCCCGCGATGCGCGAGCAGCAGCTCAAAAACGGATCTCGATGGTTCGTCCGGATTCATCTGCGTCCTGGGGTTCGCCGCGTTCCATCTTTCTCCTCATGCCCTGGATGTGCAGTCCCAGCAAGTCGGTCTCCACATGGGAGAATTGCGCGCCGCCGAAACGGCGCAACTGCAGGGTCATGCGACCCAGCACCTTCACATCCTGCCCGATGATGATGCGCGAGAGCGGCTCAAAGAACAACCGCACCAGCCAGCCAATGCGACCGAACGCGTACGTCATCACCGTGTACACCTGCGTTTCATGCTCGCTGATGGGCGTGCATTGAGAGGTGATGATGAAGTGCCGCTCCGGCGTGAAGGCGTAGTCCACCCGGCTGATGTTTGGCAGGATGAATCGGTCCGTGTGCACCACTTCCTTCCCCTTCGGAAAGAGCAGCTTTGACACCACGCTCGTGGAGATGGGCTCGCCTTCGAATTGCGCGCAGGCACTGGTGGCATCCTTCGTCACGTGGGCACGAAGCACACGCGTGTCCGGGCTGCGGAACCAGCCCTTGTGCACATACAC
>JAEYUU010000314.1 GCA_023429545.1 Verrucomicrobiota bacterium | reverse complement strand
TCACAGGCGAGGCGACCCGCGCCGATGTTGTCGCTGATCACCTGGCAGAGCACGAGATTGGGATCGCTCACATCGGTATCGACAACAATGATGGGAACGTCTTTGCGTTTCGCTTCGATGAGGCTTCCGCGAATGCCTTCCCAGTTCACCGGGTTGAGAAAGATGGCGGCTGGGTTTTGCTGCAGGACATCTGAAAGGTCGTTCTTTTGCTTCAGGCTGTTGAACTGGGAGTCCAGTGTCACCAGGCGGTCGCCCCTGGCCTGCACCACCTTCTTGATGCCTTCGTTGAGGTCCACGAAGAAGGGATTGTTCATGGTCATGAAGGACGCAGCGAAGAGGCGGCCGCCTTTCGAGCTCTTTTCACCAGATGGGTCAGAAGGTGCGTCTTTCGATGGCGAGCAGGCGGCGAGGAGCGCGGCCAGAGATGCGATGAGGAGGAAGCGGCGTTTCATGGCGGGGCATGCACGTGGCCTTTTGTATCGGAAAGGATGCGGATCTGGCGACTAAAAACGCGAGGAGACTGAGGAAACAGGCTTGTGAATTGCGCGCAACAAAAAGCGGCACTGCCGGTGAGGGCAGTGCCGCTGCGCTTGCGCGATTGGTTTCAGAGACTCAGTTCAACCTTCCTCAGGGAAGGGGCACGCTGGCGATCGTCTTCAGAATGCGGGAGGCAATCTGGTAGGGGTCGCCTTGGGAGTTCGGACGGCGGTCTTCAAGATAGCCCTTGTAGCCGTTGTTTATGAAGCTGTGGGGGATACGGATGGAGGATCCGCGGTCAGCGATGCCGTAGGTGAACTTGTCGATGGACTGCGTTTCGTGCAGACCGGTCAGACGCAAATGATTGTCCGGACCATAGACGGCGATATGCTCGTCCATGTTCTTCTGGAATGCGGCCATGAGGGACTCGAAGTACGGCTTGCCACCCTTCGTACGCATGTACTCGGTGGAGAAGTTGGAGTGCATGCCGGAGCCGTTCCAGTCGCCCTTGATGGGTTTGCAGTGGTACTCAACGTCCACGCAATACTTTTCGCAAAGGCGGTTCAGGAGATAGCGCGCCATCCACACGACGTCAGCGGCCTTCTTGGAGCCTTTGCCGAAGATCTGGAATTCCCACTGGCCCTTGGCCACTTCGGCATTGATGCCTTCGTGGTTGATGCCGGCGTCGAGGCAGAGGTCGAGGTGCTCCTCCACGATCTGGCGGGCGATGTCACCGACGTTCTTGTAGCCGACGCCCGTGTAGTAGGGGCCCTGGGGAGCAGGAAAGCCTTCTTCGGGGAAGCCGAGGGGGCGACCGTCCTGATACAGGAAGTACTCCTGCTCAAAGCCGAACCAGGTGCCTTCGTCGTCAAGGATGGTGGCGCGGTGGTTGGAGGGGTGGGGAGTGGTGCCGTCCGGCATCATGACCTCGCACATCACAAGGACGCCGTTTTTGCGGGTCGAGTCAGGATACACCGCGACAGGCTTGAGAACGCAGTCCGAACTGCGACCTTCTGCCTGCTGGGTGGAGCTGCCATCGAAGCCCCAGAGTGGCAATTCTTCAAGTTTGGGAAAGCTGGCGTATTCCTTGATCTGGGTCTTGCCGCGCAGGTTTGGCACGGGAGTGTAACCGTCGAGCCAGATATATTCCAATTTGTACTTGGCCATGGATGGGATGCTTTAGGGTGTTAAGGGTTGGTCGCTTTGAGTTGGGCAAATCACGAGTTGGAAGCGTTTTGAATGCTGCCCGTTAGTGTGTTGCGTGCACACCGATGAAGCACATCCCGTGCCATGTGCAATTTAAAATAGATGTGAAAGCCATCTTTTAGGCGCTTCCGCGCCGACTCTCGCTCTCCTGGAAAATGCTGCATTCATTTTACGAATTGCCAGCATCGCAAGCGGATGGGATGTTCAACGTCCATGCACGAGGTGAAAGACACGGTCAGGGCGATGGTGCGAATCGGGTACGACGGCCGTGTCCACAAGACCTTTCGCGGTCATCAGGCGAAGGAGCGCTTTGAGAATGAAGTACGGGTGCTGAAGCATCTAGAGGAGAAGGGCTGCGACTTTGTGCCCAAGGTGCTGGAGGCCGACCCTGAGACCCTGAAGCTAGTGACCACGAATTGCGGTGCCCGTGTGGAGCACATGTCCGAGGGGAAAATGAAGGAAATCTTCGGCCAACTGGAACACTACGGGGTGCGGCACGAGGATGCCTTCCTCCGGAACATCACCTACGACGCGAGGCAAGGTCGCTTTTGTGTGATTGACTTCGAGTTCGCGACCCTCCTAGATGAGGAGCCGCCTTCACAAGAGGCCACGCTTCCCGCTCCCGCAGCATGACCGAAACTGAACCCGATTCCTCGCCCGCGCCCACACCAGACTCCGCATCTGCTCCCCTGCCAACGCACCTCCACTGGTCTGGCATGACGCATCGGGGCCGTATCCGGCCCAACAATGAGGACGCATTCCTCGCGCTTACGTTTGATGCACGTGAGGTGCGCTTCCTGGGGAAGATTGGCGAGGGCTTGCTCGCGGAGTCGGACTACATCTTTGCCGTGAGTGACGGCATGGGAGGAGCTGCGTCGGGGGAGTTCGCCAGCCGCATCGCGGTGGACAAGATCACACGCCTGCTCCCGCGCAGCTTCAAGTTCTCCGCCCAGCGCATGGTGCCCGGTTTTGAGGACATTCTCGACACGCTTTTCGACAGCATCCACGAGGAGCTCACGCGCATGGGCCGCGGCTACCCCGAATGCGCCGGCATGGGCGCGACGCTGAGCCTGGGATGGTTCACCCCGGAGTGGATGTACTTTGCCCACCTTGGCGACAGCCGCATCTACTACCTGCCCAAGGAAGGCGGTGGCATGACGCAGGTAACGCATGATCACACGCACGTGGGCTGGCTGCGGCGCACCGGAAAAATCAATGAGCGCGAGCAGCGCACCCACCCACGGAAAAATGTGCTGCAGCAGGCGCTCGGCGCCGGCCACCAGATCCTGACTCCTCACATCGGTGCGGTGAAATGCGAGGTGGGGGACAAGTTCCTCTTCTGCACGGATGGACTTACCGATGGTCTCTGGGACCGTGCCATCCGTGAGCTGCTGCTGACTCCTTCGCCGACCGATACGGCGAAGCCACCCGCTCAGCGGCTGGTGGAGGCATCGCTCGCGGAGTCAGGCCGGGATAACATCACGGCGGTGGTGGTGGAGGTGGAGTGAATGAGGAAGGACATCCCCACGAGAGCAATCTTAGTTGCAGAACGGCAATCTGGGTTCGCTGAGAATTACTCCCGTAACATCGTTGAGAGAAATACTGTCGGAGATTGTGTTTACGCAGGTGCAGTAGAATTTCCCATGTGGCTCTGCGCGCAGGAATCGTAGACGGAGATGGACGCGCTGTTCGACAGCGCGCCAGCTTTCGCGAGAACTTTCACACCTCCAGCTTCCAATCCCCACGATACGTCCGCGTGAGCAGTTTCGTGGCGTCCTCATCTCCCACGATCACTTCCTTCTGCGCATCCCACTTGATGGAGCGATTGAGGATGAGTGAAATCAGCGAGAGGTGGCCGGGGGTCGCGCTGCGGTGGGCGGTTTCGACGGGGGTGATGGTGGGTTGGCGGGACTTCACGCTGTCCAGGAAGTTCCGATGATGTCCCGGGCTCTTGTAGAGCGGATTCTTGATGACATCCTCGCCGAGCTTCGGCGCTTTGAAAGCTTCCACCACCTTGTCGCCTTCGCGCTTTTGAATCTTCTGCTTGAGCTCGGGTTTGGAGCAGTCGAAGCCGCTGCGATCCACCCACACCCAACCGTCTGTGCCGATCCACTTGGTGCCCATCTTGATGTCAGGATGACCGCCGGCAATCGTCATGACCACGCCATTCGGGTAGGTGAGCTCGGAGCGGTACTTCGTGGCCGTGTTCCACACGGAGCCCGGAGAAGGGAAGTCCGCCTGGATGGGCTTCACCTCAGAGGGACCGGAACGGTCCATGTCCATGCCCCAGTGGGCGATGTCGCAATGGTGGCCGATCCAGTCGAGGAGCTGGCCTCCGCCGATATTGTAGTTCCAACGCCAGTTCTTGTGGATGCGGCCTTCGATGTAGTCTTCCATCTGTGCCGGCCCGATCCAGAACTCATAGTCCAGATGGGCGGGTGGGGGAGTGACTTGCATCTTGTCCTTGGTGCCGGCGAAGTCATGATGGCCGGAGGGCAGGCCGACCTCCACGCGCGTAAGTTTTCCGATGAGGCCGTTGCGCACGATCTCGGCGGCGATTCGGAAGCTGTCCAGGGAGCGCTGCCAGGATCCCGTCTGCCAGATGCGGTTGTGCTTCTGCACGGCTTTCACCATGGCCTGCTGTTCGGCGATGGTGCGGGCGAGGGGCTTCTCACCATAGATGTCCTTGCCGTTTTTGGCGGCCTCCACAGCGGTCAGGGCGTGCCAGTTGTCCGGAAGGGCGAGCATCACGGTGTCGATGTCCTTGCGCGCCATGACTTCCCGGTAGTCGTGGTAGCCTTTGCAGTCAGTATTCTTGTAGTGGCCGTTGATTTTGCCCAGTGCGGCTTCCAGATGCTGCTTGTCCACATCGCAAGCAGCGACGACCTGGCAGTCCGATTCGTTGAGAAAGCTGTTGGTGTTTCCAGGGCCCATCATGCCCCAGCCGAAGACGGCCATGGTGATCTTCTTGGAGGGCGCATTCTGTCCAAAGACTGAGGACGGCACGATGGTCGGGAAACCAATGGCTGCGGCGCTCGCGGTGAGAAACTGGCGGCGAGTGGGGCGGGGAATGCGTTTCATGACGACTGAAAAGCCACAAATTCCCACACTCTTGCAAGAACAAATCCGTGGAGGCCTAACATTTTGGCTTGCGTGATCGTACTCCTCCCACAAGGAGTCTTCACATGAATCAGGTTCGCGTGCTGTACATGTTGCTGGTCCTGTCGCTTGGCGGCATGGGCGCATGGGTGTGGAAATCCAAGCAGGAGGAGCGGGCGGCCGAGGAGGCGCTGACACGCACGGTGGACAATCAGGAGGCCCAGATCGCGGCGCGCAAAGCGGAGGCAGACAGAGCCCTGGCGGATCAGAAGGCGCAGCATGATGAGGACGTCAAACAGCTCAAGGAAGCGCAGGCGAAGGAGATTGAGGATCTGCGCAAGACGGAGCGTGAGCGCATGGCGCAGGCATTCTCGCAGTTCGGCGACATCCTGGACGGGAACAAGAAGACGCTGGACTACATCAACCTGCTGGAGCAAAAGGTGAAGTCCGGACAGGAAATCAGCAAGGCGGAGGCGCAGAAGTTGGCGGTGATCGCCACCGGCCTGAGCTACCTGCAGCAGCAGTACAAGAAGCCCTTCCGCGAGTTTACCGAACTGGAGACCTATCTAGCCAACCGTGCCGGAGTCACGCTGAACGCGCCGGATCAACGATTCTCCTTCTTCAGGAGGATGTTCAGCAAGGAGTACCGCGAGCAGGAGAAGGAATTCCACCGCACGGAGGGTGAAAAGCGCGCCTTCCAGGAGGCCAGCGACAAGTTTGGCGCGGCGTACTCAGCCGCCCAGAAGCAGATGGCAGCGGCGCACATCGATTTCGAGAAATCCATGAGCCAGCTCAATGCTCTCGCGCAGGAGAAGAAGCCCGAGGATCTGAGTGAGTTCTTCAGCAAGGCTCGCAAGGCCCTGAGCACGCACCAGAAGTTGCTGGAATTTGAGCCTGAGCCGCCTACGCCCAAGCCGGGTGAGACGCCGAGGCCCTAGCGGAATGGAGAGTGGTGCGCGCTGTCTTTGGCGCAGACCACTCTATTTCCCCTGCAGCGCTGCGAAGATGATGATTACAATCAGCACGGCGATCACCACGAGGGTGACCTTGACCCACGAGATGGGATACTCGCCCGCAATTTTTCCGGTGGCGCCATTCACCGCGACCTGGAAGGTCTTGTGCCCGTAGTTGTAGGTGAGCAGCCAGATGGGCAGCAGGATGTGCTTGAAGGTCTGCGCAGAGTAGTGGGCCTGCACGCGCAGGTTGCGCTGGGTGTCACCGGGCACCTGACGGGAGCACATGCTGCGCACCTCACCATCCATGCGGGCGCGTGAGGCCTGCGCCGCGGCGACGAGATCGATCTGGTACTGCTCCACCACCCAGCCGGAAAGGTAGCCGGGGTCATACGGCAGGAGCGCCGTGGTGGTGGGAAAGGGTTCCAGCTTCAAGAGAAGCTTCGGGTGCACACCCTGGGAGGCTGGCACGAGTGTGTCATCGAAAAAATGCTCCAGTGCCCCGCTGGCATGCTCCCAGCGAATGCGGGTCTGTGACTTTCCATCCGATCCCCGAACGGTATAGCGGTAACCAGCCTCGGCGGGCCAGTCGGCGGCGACGTGCGCGTCGAAGGTCCAATACGGCAGGTAGATGCCATGCAGCGTGTCTGTGAGCGCCTTGTCCTTGAGGTTGTTCGGGGCAAACCAGTGGCTGCCGTACCATTTGCGGATGTCCTCCCGCACCTTCGTATTTGCCACGGTGAATGCGAGCACGCCCGCAGGTCGTACAGGTGCCTTGATGTCATCCACCGAGATGAGCGAAGGCGAGCCACAGAAGTCGCAGCGTTGCGCCACACGTTTCTCATCGAACACGGAGATGGCGTTGCAGTTCTGGCAGCGCACCGTCTTCTTCTCCGCCGCCCAGCCTCGCTGATCCTCGGGCAGAGAACGTAGCGCTGCGAGGAGGTCGTTCTCCTCCACCAGCGTGCCGTCGCTTTTGATCTCCGCAGGCGACTGGGTGCCGCAGAAAGGGCAGACCAGCATCTGCTTGGCCGGGTTCCATTCTGCTTCCGCGCCACAGGCGGGGCAGGGGAATTTGCGAAGGGCGGTGAGCTCGGACATTGAAGGAGATGAGACGCGGAGAATCGCCGGGGCGCGTGAAGCATTCCGTCAGGGCCGCGTCCCCGCCATGGCGGTCAGGGACGCTGGAACTTCAAGGAGCGGCACGGGAAGTGCGCGGTCAGTGCTTAGTGCTTCAGGAACTCCTCCAGCGCGCCGCGAGTGATGCGGTAGGCGCTGCCGATCTTCTTGCCCTTGAGATCACCGGAGTCGATGCTGGCAATCACGTCCGCCTCGGTCACGCCGAGAGCCTCAGCCACCTGGGCGGGGGTCATGAT
>JAEYUU010000258.1 GCA_023429545.1 Verrucomicrobiota bacterium | reverse complement strand
TCGATACGCAGACACAGCGACGGGTGGAACTTGGCGAGATGCTGCTGCCCGATGAATACCTGACGGGCACGAGGTTCAAGGAGTGGAGGGTCGATCTGCATCCGCGCTCCAGCCGTGACGGCAAGCTGGTAACCATCGATTCCCCCTACACCGGTCAGGGACGCCAGCTCCACCTCATCGATATCAGCGGCATTGTCTCATGAGAAGCTTCTGCCCGATTCCAATCAACTAACGCCAGCCATGAAACATCTCCCTTGCATCGTTCTCGCTGCCCTCGCGATCCACGCCCACGTTATCGCGCAGGAATCTCCCAAGCCGCTTCGCGCGGGCATCATCGGTCTGGACACCTCGCATGTGCCGGCATTCACCAAGTTGTTCAACAATCCGCAGGCCGATGGAGACCTCGCGGGCATCAAGGTCGTGGCAGGCTATCCCGGCGGCACCGACATGCCCGCCAGCGCGAACCGCGTGGCGAAGTTCACCGAACAGGTGCGCGGCATGGGTGTGGAGATTGTGGATTCCATTCCGAAACTGCTCGAAAAGGTCGACGTTGTGCTGCTGGAGAGTGTGGATGGACGGATTCATCTTCAGGAGGCAAGAGAAGCCTTCAAGGGAGGCAAACCTGTCTTCATTGACAAGCCGCTCGCCGGTTCTCTTGCTGAAGCGATCGCCATCTCCGAGCTGGCGAAACAGCACAAGGTCCCGCTGCTTTCGAGCTCGTCCTCAAGATTCGGTGAGGATTTGCGCAAGCTCATCGGCAACCCAGAAGTGGGGGACATCCTCGGTGCGGCGACCTGGGGGCCATGCTCCTATCAGGAAGGCACGCCGGACTTCTTCTTCTACGGAATTCACGGGATCGAAGGCCTGTTCACGCTCATGGGCACCGGCTGTGAAACGGTGGTTCGCACCAAAGGCACGCATCAGGATGTGGCCACCGGATATTGGAAGGACGGACGCATCGGAACCTACCGCGGCATCGTGAAAGGCAAAGCCGACTACGGTTTCGCCGCCTATGGAAGCAAGGGTGTTCAGCAGGCCTCGCGCATCTCTGGCTACGAGCCGCTGTGCCGTCAGGTGGGCAAGTTCTTCCGGACCGGCGAATCACCGGTGAGCATCGAGGAGACCCTCGAGATTTTTGCATTTATGGAGGCGGCAGACGAAAGCCTCAGACAGGGCGGCAAGCCGGTGGCGCTCGCCGATGTGTATGCAAAAGCAAAGGAAGAGGCGGCAAAGCTGATCAAGTAACGCCTGCACCGGCAAGCAGCGGCACGGAAATCCCAGCCATCGAGCGGCTTCCGAAATGGTCGATTAGTACGGGGGTGCTTCGATCCAGTACTAAGGTGACGTTGAGCCAACGGGTGGCAATACTTCGCGCCGACATGTCGTAGTGCTTCCGGGCACGGCCAGGCGCGCATCAACTCATCGTTGATTCGTGGCATCTCGGTCGCAATTCCAGTCCCTCCAACGTTCGCGACGGAGTGGCGGACGGCCTCGCTGCCCGCATCCGCATCACATCACTCCAAACGCCATGACCAATCTCACCCGACGTCGTTTCTTCGAAGACACCCTGATGGCGGCGGCGGCTGTCACGCTGCCTGCGCCGCTCGTGGTTTCCGGCCAGTCCCCGGTCAACCCAAATGAAAAGCTCACGGCAGCCATCATTGGATGCGGGATCCGAGGGAAGGCGCATGCGCGGGAGTTGGCACGGCTCGCCGACTGTGATGTGGCGTACGTTTGTGATCCTGATCTCGACCGTGCGGACGAGGTGGGGGCTTTGCTTGTCGAACTGAAACGGCCCATGCCAAAAAAGGTGCAGGACCTGCGCCGGGTGTTCGAGGACAAGTCGGTGGATGTGGTGTTCATCGCCACGCCGAACCACTGGCATGCGCTGGCAGCGATCTGGGCCATGCAGGCGGGGAAGGATGTCTATGTGGAGAAGCCGGTGAGCCACAATGTCGAGGAAGGGCGCCGCATCGTGCAGGCGGCGCGGAAGCTGGGGCGCATTGCCCAGACCGGTACCCAGAACCGCTCGCGCGGCGCCCTGGCCACGGCGGTGCAATTCATGCGTGAGGGAAAGCTTGGCGATGTGAAACTCGCGCGCAGCATCATTTACGGCGGGCGAGGATCCATCGGAGGGCCGGTAGAGTGCGTCATGCCGCCGCGCTGTGACTACAACCTCTTTGCCGGACCCGCGCCGATGACGAAACTCACGCGGCCGAAGCTCCACTATGACTGGCACTGGTTCTGGGATACGGGCAATGGCGAAATAGGGAACAACAATGTTCACTCCCTCGACATCTGCCGCTGGGGCCTTGGGGTGACCGGCTTGGGCCGCAGCGTGATGAGTTATGGTGGCCGCCTTGGCTACGTTGACGTGGCGGAGACACCAAACACCCAGGTCGGCATCTTTGATTTTGGTGACAAGACGATCGTTTCCGAAACCCGTGGTCTGAAGAGCGTGCCTTTTCATCCCACGATCAAGTCCATGTGGTTCTTCTACGGCAGCGAAGGCATCATCGCCGATACGAACCTCTACGACCCCCAGGGCAATCTCATCCGTGCGTTTGAGGGCAAGTCAGAAAACCACTTCGCCAACTTTCTCAAGGCCGTGCGCAGCCGCAAGCACTTTGACCTGACCGCGGACATCGAGGAGGGCCATCAAAGCTCCGCGCTGTGCCACCTCGCGAACATTTCGTACCGGCTTGGCCAGCAGTCATCGGTGAACGACATCCAGAAGGCACTCAGCGGTGTCCAGTCGCATGAGGACGTGCAGGAGACCTTCGAGCGCACCCATCATCACCTGGCGGGTCTCGGCATTGATCTCGATAAAACAAAGCTCACCCTTGGGCAGCATCTTCGCATGGAGGATGGCCGCGAAAAGTTCCTCAACAGCGATGCCGCGAACGCGCTTCTCAAGCGTGAATACCGGGCGCCATTCGTGGTGCCTGCAGAGGGTGCGCTCTAGAGCATGCCGAACCTGATCACTTGCGCCGCCTTATTTCATGAGTACGCCTGATCCATCCCAGTCCGGTTCTGACCTGACCCGCCGTGATTTTTTGAGAAGCTCCGCCACCACCGCCCTCGGAGCGGGGTTCCTCGCGAGCGGCTCGGAGCAGGCCCACGGTGCTTCCAAGAAGGCGGTTCCCCGCAACATCATTGCCGAGGAGAATGCGAAACCAGGCGCACTGGACTGGCAGCTCACCCGTGTGCGGTTGGACAAGGCCGATGGATTCCGCGCGCCCGATATCGAAGGCTATTGCTCGAAGCAGTCGGTAACCGCGGGGGGGAAGCTCGATCTTTTCGTCAGCACGAAAGCACCGCGATTCACGATCGAAATCTTCCGCACCGGCTACTACGGAGGGCGGGGGGCTAGGTTGATGACGACGCTTGGACCCTTTCCAGGAAAGGTGCAGCCGGTTCCACCGGTGGGCGCAAAACGTCTGCGTGAATGTCAGTGGGAGCCATGCGTCTCGCTGACGATTCCCGAGGACTGGGTGAGCGGTGTCTATCTGGGCCGGCTGACCACGCTTCCGGAGAAGCCGAACGCACCATACTGGCAGAGCTACATCGTCTTCATTGTAAAAGACGATCGGCCGGCGGACATTCTCGTCCAGTGCAGTGATAACACCTGGCAGGCCTACAACCGCTGGCCGGACACGTTTTCGCTGTATGATGACGGCAAGGATGGGTGGGCCAGTGGTCCCAACGTGGACGTCAGCTTCGATCGTCCCTATGGCAAGTACCGCCAGATCTATGATAATCCGCAATCGGTCGGCAGTGGTGAATGGCTGTGTTTCGAGTTCCCACTCGCCTACTGGCTGGAGCAGCAGGGTTATGATGTGACCTACTGCTCCAACAGCGACATGATCACCCCCGAGCGGGGGTTGAAGTGCAAGACCTTCATCAGCAATGGCCATGATGAGTACTGGGACGTGCGTCAGTATAACAGCGCGATGTCCATGCGCGATGCGGGAGTGAACCTTCTCTTTCTGTCTGGAAACTCCGTGTGCTGGGTGACTCCGTTCCGTGATTCGTCCAGCGGAATACCAAATCGCATCATCACGCGCGACGCACCTTATGCCGGGATTGCGCGACAGAAGATATCGGACGATTGGAAGTCGTTCGAAGGTCACACCACCGGCCCGGACGAAGGCCTTCTCATGGGGGCCATAAACGTCCTTCCCGTCAATGGTGGAGGTGACTGGGCCTGCACGAAGCCGGGGCACTGGATCTTCGAAGGCACCGGCATGAAGCAGGGGGACAGCATTCCCGGACTTGTCGGCTGGGAATACCATGGAGATCCCGCCGCGATTGCCGGCCTTGAGGTTGTTGCCGGCGGCACCGCATGGCAGAACGGAACGAACCCTCAGGAGTGGACGGCCACCATCTACCCTGGACCGAAGAACAATTTTGTTTTCAATGCAGCGACGATCTTCTGGTGCCAGGGCTTGAGCAGCCCGCCCGGACACATGCTCCCGTGGTCGCACTGGTCGCGGCCGCACGGTCCGGATGAACGTGTGCAGCAGATCACCCGCAACCTCCTCGCCAGGTCCCTGGCTTCTTGACGGGCTGTCGCGCCCGGGTGGGCGAGATTCGAGTGCCGGATCGCCGAGCTCCCTCCCTGAGGCTTCAACACTTCAACTTTCCTCCATGACTACGCGCTTCTGGAAGCTCCTCACGGCTCTCATCGTCGCCCTCCAGCCCCACGCCCATGCTCAGTCCGGGCTGTCCCTGTACGGCAGTGTGTGCCAGGAGGCGCGGGAGATCTCGGGTGCATCGCTGGCGAGACCGATGTCGCCGGAGGAGTGGAAATCCAGTTTGACGGAGAGGCGTGAGAAGTGGCTGGAAATGCTGGGCCTCTCGCCCCTGCCGGAGCGCACGCCATTGCAGGCCACGGTGACCGGCATGCTGGAGCGCGGTGACTACGTGGTGGAGAAGATTCATTTCCAAAGCGTCCCGGGCGCCCATGTGACGGGGAATCTTTATCGTCCGGCGAAGATCACCGGGAAGCTGCCTGCCGTGCTTTATCTTTGCGGCCACTCCAAGGGGAAGGTGAACCCACCATACCAGGCGAATCCGCGCTGGTTCGGCCAGCATGGTTACGTGGCGCTGGTGCTGGATCCAGTGCAACTCGGCGAGTGCCAGGGCTTCCACCACGGCACGTATCGTGACGGTCGGTGGGACTGGCCGAGCCGCGGCTACACCCCTGCCGGCACGGAGGTGTGGAATGCGATGCGCGCGCTCGACTATCTGCAGACCCGTGCGGATGTGGATGCGGACAAGATGGGCGTGACCGGCCTCAGCGGTGGGGGCGCCATGTCGTGGTTCCTCGGCGCGGCGGATGAGCGCGTGAAGGTGGTGGTGCCGGTGTGCCAGAGCGGCAGCATCGAGCGCATGGCCGTGGACCGCGCCACGGACGGGCACTGCGATTGCGCGTTCTGGATCAACTACCACCGCTGGTGCTGGCCGGATATCGGCGCACTCATTGCCCCCCGCGCCTTCTTGATTGCCTCCGGCAGCGAGGACGTGCTTTGGCGGCCTTCCGGGTATCGTGACGTCGCTCACCGTATCCGGCATCAATACGCCACGCTGGGCGTACCTGCGCAGTTTGACCTGACTGAGGATCTCTCCCCCCACGGCTACACGCCGAAGCTGCGGCGGGCCATCTTCACCTTCTTCAACACGCATCTGAAAAACGATCCCACACCCGTGCAGGATGACGTGACTGACTTCGTGGAACCGGAGGCGAATCTTCTCGTGTTCGGCGGGAAACTCCCGGAAAAGGACACCATGCGCCAGATGGACGCGTTGCTCGTGAAAGCAGCGGACGTGTCCATGCCCGACACCAGGACGCAGTGGGAGTCGCATCAAAAGGGCGCACTCGCGCGGTTGCGGCAGGTCACGTTCCGCAACATCCGGTCGGACTCCACGCCCCGTTTGAGGGACAATCTGGCCGACGGCGGCACGCGTGATGGCGACGTGTATGCGACACGTGTGTTCGACACGGCGGATGGACTGACGCTCGCGGTCAAGACACGGCACACGGCGCAGGGCGCATCGCCGGTGCCGACGGTGGTCTTCGCCATGCAACCGGAGGCGCGCAGCACCTTTACCGGCGGAGGCGCATCGCGGCCCGGCATCTATACAGAGTTTGCCACCGCCGGAGTTGAAGTGAGGAACACGGGAGCGACGTCTGTGGGGCCCGGCTACTTGTGGACGTTGCGCCGGGTCTATC
>JAEYUU010000205.1 GCA_023429545.1 Verrucomicrobiota bacterium | reverse complement strand
GTCTGGATCCCGCGAACAGCGCCTTCTCAGGGCAGGCCGGCATCGCCTCGGCACACCATCGTCTGGGGGAATGGGAGGAAGCCCTCGTCGCCTACAATGATGTCATCAATTCACCTGGCTTCGAACCCGGGGAGAAATGGAGCGCCACGTGGGACCGCCGCGGACTGCTACCCTTGTTGAAGCCCACGCTCAGCGCCGGGACCTCCATCCTCAACGAGAGTGACGGCACCCGCTATACGCAATCACTGGCCTACACCACCTCCTGGTGGAACCAGTGGCGTGTCATCGTGAATGCGCGGCAGGATTCCGTTCGCCTCGACGATGCGCGCAATTTCCTTAGGGAAGGCAGTGCGGACTTTCTGGAAGGTGCCGTGGCCGTACAGCGGAGATTTCGTGGCGGCTATTTCGCGGAACTATCCGCCGGCGGCTCCGAAGAAGATGTAATCTACGGAGCGCGCGTGGGGCGGTTCCCCAACAGCGGCGTGGGCTGGGCAAGCGTGGCATGGTCACTGACCTACACGGGGAACGCCCGCGCGGACTACGGTCTGCCACTCCAGCTTCTCAACGGTCGCGAAGACCGCGTGGAGTTCACCGCAGAAGGTTATCTGCATCCGCGCGTGCGTTACAATGGCCAGACCTATGCGAGCCTGATTCACGTGGATGGCGAAGACCTCGGCAGCAGTTATGGCATCAGCGGTTCCATTGACTACATCTTGCTGACGGAAACGCGCAAGCGCCCGGAGGTTGCCATCGGCTACGCGGGAACCTACTCGCGGTTCAACGCGGAATCGACATTGCCCAACAGCGTCACTCGCGAATTGGGCACGCCGGAGCAGGTGCGCCGCGCGCTTGCCTCCGGTGAAGAGCTCCGAAAGGCGGTTGCCGCGAACTATGGCCGGGAGATTTTCGACAGCCTGGTGGATCCAGAGACGAACCGCCACGGCATCCAGGCCAGCATCAGCAAACGCATCGACACCACCTGGAGTGTGTACCTGGAAGGCGGTGTGTATCGCGACTTTGCGGACAAGGCTTGGGAGTACACCGTGTCCACAGGTCTCGAATACTGGCTGAGCGATCAGGCCATGCTCTACCTCGATCTCCGCCATGACTCGGACGGACTGGGCGCTGATTCGGGAGACGGTGTGTGGCAGGCCTCCCTCGGCGCCGAGGTCAGTTTCTAATGATGTCCCCCCAACGCGACTTGATCATGCATCTCTTAAGATTCTTTCCGTTCGTGATCCGTCCATCGTGGTGGGGCGCCATGCTTGCCGCACTGGCAGGCACGACTGCCTTTGGGCAGCAGCCATCTTCAGACTCGCCACCTCCATGGACACCGGAGCAGACACGCTTTTGCATCGACTACTCCCTCATTCCAGACAGCACCGTGCTGCGCAGTCATGATTTGTGCATTGTTGCCGTGACCGCACAGGTGGAAATACCATCACTGAAAAAGGACGGCTGCACCATGCTTGCCTATGCCTCAATGGTCGAGGTGCAGCCGGGCAGCCGTGAAGCGGAGGCCGCCAGGAACCGCGGCATCCCCATCATCACGGAAAACACCAACTGGAACTCCTCCGTGCTGGACATCACGCATCCAGCCTGGCTTCCATGGGTGCTGGAGGCATTGGCGAACCCTGCATTCAAGCGCGGATTCGACGGCCTCTTCCTCGATACCTTGGACAGCGTGCAGCTCATCAGTCGCGCACATCCCGAAAAGGCCGAGGCATGCAGAAGCTCGCTGGTGTATGCCATCCAGCAGCTCAAAAAGCGCCATCCTGAAAAGCGGCTGGTGCTGAACCGTGGATTCGATCTCCTCCCCGATGTGGCAAGACAGGCGGATGCTGTGCTTGTGGAGAGCCTCTACCAGACCTGGGATGGCACTCGGCAGAGATACCGCGCTGTCTCTCCAGAAGATGCCAGATGGCTGCTGGCACGCGTGGCGCAGGTCAAGCGTCTCGGACTCCCCGTGTTCGTGGTGGATTACGTGGCGCCGAACAACGCGGTGCTCGCACGCACCACAGCCCGCCGCATCGAAGCGCAGGGCTGCATTCCCTTCGTCGGCACGCCCGACTTGCAGGGCAATCCGCACTTCCAGCCGGACGGCAGGGCTCCGACACTCGACGAGGAGGTCTGCCAGTAACCTCATTCATTTCACCGCATCAGCCCACACACACCAACACTTCACGTTTCCATGGATGCAACAGGCGGCTTGGGCAAGGCGGCGCGAGATTTCATCGTGCTGTGCCTGCTGCTGGCCGTTGCGAACTACCTGCTCGATCGCGCAAATCCCGGCTGGCTGAGTCTGAATCCCACGCCGTGGCTCATCCCTTCTGTGCTCATCGGCATCCGCTACGGCTTCATTGCCGGACTCTTCACCGGTCTCGTCACCAGTGCCGGCGTGGCCATGGCAGAAGCGCGTACAGCGGGAATGACAATTCCTGAAGTGCTGCATCTTCATTCCTACCACTTCATGGCACTGGTCATCGCGGGTGCCGTGGCAGGTGAGGCCGGCAGCATCCTCGACAACAGCAGGCGGACACTTACCAGAGATTCTGCGCGCTTGCGGGAGGAAAACCTGCGACTGCGCAGCCAGCTCCACGTGGTGGATGAGACGCGCCACCAGCTCCAGCAACAGCTCGCGTTGTTCAATGCACCGCTGTCCACGCTCGATGAAGAGCTCGCCCGCATCTTTGCCCAACCGCAGGAGGCGTTCGGCACACAACTTCTCCACACCTTGCACCGCACCACGGGCCTCACGAGTGCCGCGATCTATTTGGTGACCGGTCCCTCGCTGCGACAACTGGCATCCATCCATCCCACGCCGCCGCTTGCGGAGTTGTTGCTCCTGGCAGAGACGCCCCTCGCGGAAAGGGCGCTGATGGCACAAACGCTCGCCAGCGTGCCGGATGCCACCGCGCTCACCGAGGCGCAGCCTTTCCTCGTTGCCTTCCCGTGGGTGGACCCCGCGGGGCGTTCCTGCGTCCTCCTGATTCAGGACATGCCCTTGGAGAGCTACACCCTGCAGAATCTCGCACGGGTGGAGCTCGTCATTTCATGGGCATCCGCTCTGGCGGCACTGCGGCAGGACTTCGCCCGCCATGCTGAGAAGGACCGCGAGGTGAGCCATCAGGATTTTTACACGCTTCTATCCGAGGCCGTGAACGCGGATGAGACACATCACCTTCCCTCCGTTGTGTTGCGTGTACAGCCACCGGCCTCCGGCAAGCTTCCAAGAAAATCGGACCTGCTCCCTGCCACCGCCATCACCACGCGATTTGCCGGCGACCCTGCGTTCGCGATCCTGCTGCCGTTCTCCGGCCACGCGGAAGCGGTGAATCTGACACGCACGATCTCGCAGGCCATTCCGGGAGCGCGCACCACGCACTACACGGTCTCGGGGGAAGGCTCCTCCGAGGCTCTCTGGCATCTGCTGCAGCAGCCATCATGATTGCGCCCTTTTCCAGTACTGAGTGGCATCCGGCTCTCTGGCTGGCCATCCTCTGCCTGCCACTTCTCGTGACGGTGGTGATGTTCAGCTGCATCCCGCGGCGGCATATTGACCTCGGTGAAATCCGGCTGGGCAATCCTCTCCTGCGGGGTGATACCCTGCGTCTGCCGTCGACAGCGGAACTCGCTCCCCTCGCCCGCCTCTGTCGCACCTTGGGTGATTCAGAACTGCGCCCTTTGATCATTGGCATGCGCCATCTGCCGGTTGCACACGCCTTCCCCATTCTGCGGCGGCAGCTCACAAGCAACGATCCAGAACTCCAGCTCCACGCGCAGTGTGTGCTGCAGGAGGGACAGTCGAGGCTGCAGGATCGGTTCCAGAGTCTCTCAAAAAAAGCGGCGCAGGGTTCTCCCGCCATGCTTGCTTCATTCGTCGAGTGTGGTCTGGCGATGCTGAACTCGCCCCTGACTCCGCAATCCGAACACCTTTCCATCGTGGCCCGCATGAATGAGCAATTGTCGCCCGTGCTGGCAGAACTGGATCATCCTCGCGCCCTGTACATCGCAGCAAAATACTCACTTCACCTCAAGCAGCCAGCCATCGCGCAAACCCTGCATGCGCGGCTCCCTGCGGGAAGTCCGTTGCACGAGGACTTGGCTGCAGAGATTGCCCACGTCACCGCCATTCTGAATCTCCCTCCACCAGTGAGCGCCAGCTATCAGGTCAGCTGAGACTTCCAGCCACGTCATGAAAGTTCAGGAAATAGCACGGGCCGACGTCTGCCTCCTCCTGGAAGGCACGTATCCCTACGTGTCCGGCGGCGTCTCCACATGGGTGCATCAGATCATCACGGCGATGCCGCAGACGAAATTTGCCATCTTCTACATCGGCGGACAGAAGGAGGCGGGCGCTACCTACAAGTACGAACTCCCCGCAAACGTGACGGTGTTGGAGGAGTTGTACCTTTTCGATGCGGCGCCATCCCCTTCCAGGAGGAGAGTGCCAACATCGTGGAGCCCGTTTTATGAGTCCTTGCGGAAGGTGTTTGTGCACGCTCCCCACGGGGATCCACAGGAGCTTGATCGATTGGATCCGTTGCTTGACCACATCACGCGCCATCCGCAGTTGAGTTTCGATGACTTTTACCACGCGCCGCAGACCTGGGCGGTGCTGCAGGAGGTGTACGAGCGGTACGCGCCGGATGAATCCTTCCTGCACTTCTTCTGGACGGCGCGCTACCTGGTGGAGCCGTTGTGGAAGTTGATGCATGCCCTCCCACGCGTCCCCAGAGCCCTGGTGTATCATACCGCATGCACGGGCTATGCGGGGTTCCTTGCTACTCTCGCATCACGCCAGCACCATGCGCCCCTGCTGCTGAGCGAGCACGGCATCTACCTTCGCGAACGCATTCAGGACATCTGGCGTTCCTCGTGGATTCCCGACGCGCCTGTGCTCCGCCCTTCCCTGGTTGAGCCCCTGGGCAGTCTACGCCAGGGTTGGGCGGGATTCTTCGACGTGCTGGCGCGCTGGTGCTACCACCGCTCCTCCCAAGTGGTGTCCCTGTTCAACAGAAACGCCTTCATCCAGCATCACTTTGGCGCTGAGGCATCGAAGATCGTCGTCGTGCCCAATGGCATTGCCGTGGAGTCCTGCGAGCCCATCTACCAGCAG
Organism: Verrucomicrobiota bacterium; assembly: GCA_023429545.1. Taxonomy (GTDB): domain Bacteria; phylum Verrucomicrobiota; class Verrucomicrobiia; order Verrucomicrobiales; family Verrucomicrobiaceae; genus Roseimicrobium. Next base: position 687 of record JAEYUU010000205.1, on the reverse strand, counting down.
CGGCGTGAACGTCGCCAGTCCAACCCGGACAGCCGCGTGGTCGGATTCCTGGGACGCATCGTCCCCATCAAGGACATCAAGACCTTGCTCAGAGCCGCGCGCCGGGTGTGTGACTCGCTGCCGGATGTCCAGTTCCTGCTGGCCGGGCCACTTGAAGAGGATCCGGAGTATGCTCGCGAATGCGTGGCGCTCACTGCTCAGCTCGGACTGGAGGCGCAGGTGCATTTTCTTGGCCTGCGTCAGCGTGATGAAATCCTCCCGCTCATGGATGTGATGGTGCTCACCAGTGTGAGTGAAGGTCTTCCTTTCGTGATGCTTGAAGCCATGGCCTGCGGCGTGCCAATTGTCTCCACGGACGTGGGCGCATGCCGTGAACTGGTGGAAGGCCAGCCCGCGGAGAATCCACCGCTCGGCGTTTGCGGTGCGGTGACGGAGATAGGCGACCCGGATCAGATCGCCAGCGCGCTCGTTGCGCTCATGAGCAGCAAGGAACTGCAGGATCGCATGGCCACGGTTGGGCGCGAGCGCGTTTATCGCAGCTATCACGAGGGTCGTACGCTTGGCGCCTACTGGGAGATCTACCGACGGCTCGCGAACCCTGCGCCAGCCACCCTTCCAGTGGCCGCCTTGATCTCCAAACATGAACTCAATCTCCACCTTACCCCTTGGCTGGCTTTGGATTTGAAC
>JAEYUU010000193.1 GCA_023429545.1 Verrucomicrobiota bacterium | reverse complement strand
ATCCTGGCCCATGCCCACCTTCTGCGCACCCTGGCCCGAAAACAACAACACGACTCTCTTGCTCATAGACCATTGGCTCTAGCCATGCTGGGCCGGGCGCAAATGAAACCGGGCCGGCCGCTGATCAGGCCTTGCCAGCCAGGCGGGCGATTTCCTTGCCATGGTGCGCCACGGTCTCCTCCAGGAGTTCCCCGGCACGTGCGATGGCTTCGGGGATGCCCATGGCCTCGGGCTTCACCTGCCAGAGTGCCTGGAAACGCCTGCGCAATTCCTCGCTGGCATCGATGATGCCGCCGAGTCCGATAACCGGACGTCCAGCTTCGCGGGCCATTTCGGCCACTCCCATGGGCCCCTTCCCGTGCAGGGTCTGGGCATCCAGTTTGCCCTCGCCGGTGATGACGAGGTCTGCCCGGGCCACGCGCTCGTGCAGCCCCGTGACATCCGCCACCAGATCAAATCCTGCCTTCAACTCTGCGCCGCAGAAGCTCATGAGGCCGAATCCGAGCCCGCCCGCAGCGCCAGCACCGGGTCGTTCACGATAGTCGCAACCGAGATCGCGGGTCACCATGTCGGCGAGGCGTGTCATGCGCTCCTCAAAGAACGTCACGTTCTTCACGCCCTTCTGCGGGCCATAGACACGGGTGCACCCATGCTCCCCCAGCAGAGGATTGCAGACATCGCAGGCCACCACGACCTCGCAGTGCACCATGCGCTCCTTGGCGATGCGGCGCACCAGATCGAGGTCTCCGGGCAGGCGGCTCAAGGGCTGCTCGTTTGGGCCGTAGAACTGGCAGCCGAGCACCGAGGCCATGCCGGTGCCACCGTCATTGGTGGCGCTGCCGCCGATGCCAATCAGGATTCGTTCCGCACCACTCTGCATGGCGTGCAGCATCATTTCTCCAGTTCCAGCCGTGCTGGCTGTGGCCGGGTCGAGGGGGAGGTCACTGACCAGGGCCAGACCGGAGGCGGCGCTCATCTCCATGATGGCCTCCAGATGGTCATGATGGCGGATCAGGCCATAGCGAGCCATGACCGGGCGCCCTTGGGCATCATGCGCCGGAGCCTCCCGCCACTCCCCGCCCAGCGCCGTAAGTACGGACTCGGTAAACCCCTCACCGCCATCGGCAATCGGGCAAATCTCAATCTCCGACTCGACCCCGCCACGCTCCAACCCACGCACCACGGAGTCCGCCGCCTGCTTGGCAGTGAGCGAGCCTTTGAATTTGTCGAGGGCGAGCAGAATGCGCATTGCCTTGGGCGGAGAGTTTGGAAAAAGCGGCCTAGGCAATACCCGTAGTTGGGAAAAACTCAACCGATCAATGGCTCAAACTCATGCTTTTACCACCTTCCAGCCGTAGCCGTGGTAATCATAATCAAAAGTGCCATCAGGACGGCAGGTGACAACGCCGAACCCCTCGGGGTTGCCGAAGACAGGTCCCTTCCACCACATGCCGCAGACCGCGCCTCCCTGAATGTAGGTCGTGCCGTGGAAGTCAATGCGCTCCAGCACGTGGCCGTGCCCGCTCAACACCAGCTTCACCTGATAGGGCGCGAGCAGCTTGCGCAGCACATGGGCGTTGTTCACCAGGCCGCGGGGACTCTCGCCCTTGCGCGGATCCGCATTCATCTGGCCCCACACGCTGTAAAAAGGCACATGGGTGACGATGACAATGGGCGAGCTCTTTCCGGTCTTCTCCAGGTCCGCCTTGAGCCACGCCTGCTGCTCCTCATCCACCCAGCCAAGGTAGTCCCGCGTCACGGGATCCTGTCCGATGGAGTCGAGAAGAATGAAATGCCAGCCCTGGTGGTCGAAGCTGCGATACGTCCGCCCCTGGCCGTAGCGGTCGGAGAAGAGCTTCTTCCCGTAGTCGGTCTCACCGGGCATGATCACGGACTTTGCCGACCATCCCACCACATCATGATTTCCGATGGTATGATATACTGGCTTCTCCAGGGTCTTGATGCATTCATCGAAGAGCTTCCACTGCAGCTTGAGACGATCCGGCCCCACCTCCAGCGCGTCCATGATGAGGTCACCGCCGGTGATGGAGAAGTCGGGCGCCTCCGGCAGATCATTCACCGCGCGGAGGCATTGCTTGAGTCCATCCACCGCGCCTTTCTCAGGCTGCACATGGATGTCCGTCATGTGCACAAAGCGGAACGCCCTGGCTGCAGAGCCTTGCAGGGGTGAGCTGGCTGGTGGAGCAGCCAGAGAACCTCCGGCAAAGAGCGAAACCATGCCGCCCAGCCAGCGGCGACGGGTAGTGGGGGAAACAGAAATGTCAGGCATAGCGACAGTTAACGCGCGTGGCCCGTGAATCTCTCCAATGGGAAAAGCAATCCCACCGTGGCACGCGGCTCTCCGTTCTGCCTATTGGGCTGCGGCCTCGGGGTCACCCTTTTCACCTGGCTTCTTTTTGCTCAGGAATCTGTCGATATGCACGGACGCGGGATTCGTGCCGAGACGTTTCACCCGGGGCACCGGGCTGCGATTGTCGAGTTGGTAGAAAGGGGCCATGGGGTACACGCTTTCCTCATGCGCGTCATAAGCCCAGGCCATGATGTCATGCACTCCGGGCGGAAGCTGGCTCATCACAAAGCTGCCGGTGAATCCCGCGAGCCCATCCTGCGCGATGTGTCCGCTGGGCACATGGACGAACTGGGTGTCCTTGTTGAGCATATCAAAAAGATACAACGGCATGCCCGTCACCTGGACCACATGGAAGATTTCCCAACTCCCCTCATCCGGGAGTCGACGGGTGAAAAACACGCCATCCGCCACGCGATCCCGTCCGCGCAGGCAGGCAAAACCTCCCACCCTGCCGACATACGTTTTCTTGACCCCTCCTTCTGTCGCCTCCTCGATCTCCTCGATCTTCAAGGAACGGAAGCTGGCTGTGTTGGAACTGAGCAGCAGAGGCTCCAATCGGAAGTTGGACAGCATCCGATCCTTGAGCATCGGCGGTTTGAGCAGGCCCAACTTCTCCGCACGGCGGGCATGATCGCGATTGGCGGGTACGGTGTCCTCCACCTGATAGAGCACGTTGAAGAAGCGGGTGTTCACCGCGCCGCGCAGGCGGGAGGAGTGCCACATGTCCATGAGCCGCCAGCCCTGCGCCCAGGAAAGGATGAGCACCGCGAGCAAGGCCATCCCGCTGCTCTGGATGAAACGCTGGGCGCCGCCCTTCAGCTCCGGGCGGCGATTCACGACATCCTGCACGATGATCCAGACCAGCGCGATCAATGCCACGGTGAGAGGCACCGCATGGATCACGTAACGGGGGGAGATGGCATTGTCCCCGGCACGGGAGGCCCACATGCGCCCCATGGCGACCAGGGTTCCGGTGCCGATGGAATACGCGCCAAACAGCAGCCACGGCAGAAGGCTGGTGCGCAGTTCCTCGCGGCGCCACTGCGAGAGACAGTACCCGAGACCGGCAAGATACAGCACGATGGACACCGCACCGATGACCAGGCTGGCATCCATGATGGAAAAGCTGCTGCCACGGCTCAGGTG
>JAEYUU010000165.1 GCA_023429545.1 Verrucomicrobiota bacterium | reverse complement strand
CCTTCTGCGCAGCCAGCTTGCCGCGGCTGGTGATCTGCACCTGACGACCTGACACGGTGCCACGCAAACCCTGACCGGGAGGTTCCCCTACTTGGGTGGCCTGTTGCAGGGCAAGTTGTTCCAGCTTCGCCTGGGCGAGAATGGCTCGGGCGAGGGGGTGTTTGGAATACCGTTCAAGGCTGGCGGCGAGTACCAGCACCTCCTTTTGCTCAAAGCCCGGAGCGATGAGCTGCTCGGTGAGCTTCGGTTCGCCATAGGTCAGCGTACCCGTCTTGTCGAAAATCGCGGTGCGGCAGCTCGAGATCTGCTCCAGAACCGCGGCGTTTTTGATGATGATCGACCGGCGCGCCGCCAGCGAAATGGAGCCGATGATCGAGACTGGAATCGCGATCAGCAATGGGCAGGGCGTGGCTACCACCAGCACTGCCAGGAAACGAATCGCCTCACCGCTGAGGAACCACGCCAGGATGGCGATCATCACCGCCACCGGCGTGTAGAATGCTCCCAGCTGATCTCCGAGCCGTCGCAGGCGGGGCTGGTTCTGCTCGGACTCACGCATCACCGCGACGATCTTGGCGTAGCGGGAGTCCACGGCCAGTCGGGAGGCAATGATGGTCAGCGCGGAGTTTCCGTTGACCGCGCCGGAAATGACGGTGGAGCCAGGCGCCTTGGTGATCTCAAACGGCTCACCGGTCAGAAACGCCTCGTTCATCACACCGTGACCCTCAATCACCGTGCCATCCACGGGGCAGATGTCGTGAGGATATACCACCAGCGTATCGCCCACCGCAACATCGTCCAGGGCGACATCAAGGATGGTGGAGTCTTGTTTTCGATGTGCGATGGATGGCATCCGTTTCGCCAGGGCGCGCAACACGGAGGAGGCATTCCGTACCGCGTAGTTCTCGAGTGCCTCCCCGCCTGAAAGCATCAATACCACGATGGCCCCGGCAAGGTATTCACCCAACAGGACGGAGGTAACGATGGAGATTCCCGCCAGCAGATCGGAGCCAAATTCCCGTCGAAAAAATTTGCGAAGCAACTCGGCGACGAGCGGAATGCCACCGAGCGCCAGGGCCGCGAGCAATGGAATGTGGCTGGCAGCAGGTTCCTGATGAAAGGCGAAACGTAGCAGAAGATGGGCTGTGATCGCCGCGACAGCGAACAGGGCGATGAGGATGTTCTTGCGTTGCCACAGAGCGACCAGCATGTCTTTGGAAGTGCGTCGCTTGAGACTGGAGGGAGCGGGATCCATCATGTGGGCAGATAGTCGCAGAAAAAGCGCGGACGATCACCTTCTCTCCGGATTCGGTGAGAAATCGTCGGATTTTTTCGTCGTCAGGGCCTGCTAACAGAGTTCGTAACGGAGTTCTTTTCCCCTTCCTGGTTGCGGCTTGGGTGCCCGCCGGACGCTCAAGAACCGCTCTTGACACGCGTGTCCCGCTCTGGCTTGATTAATCCAAAGGAGGGGAAAACACACCGATGAAGCGATCGTCATCTCGCCTTGAGACGAAGGTGGTTCGTTTTTTTGACAAGATCTGCCACCAGTTGTCCGGACTGGCAGCGTTCGAACTGCGCCTGCCGAGCCTTCCTGTGCGCCAGTTTGGGGAGGGAGTGCCCGTATTCGCCATCACGGTGAACAACCAGAAGGGTCTTTCCGCGATCACCACGCGGGATGAAGCTGCCATAGCCGAAGCATACGTTGCCGGAGATCTTGACCTGGAGGGGGATCTGCCCGCGATGTACTCCTTGCGCAATGCCCTGACCGACAGACACCCGCTGTGGCAGCTTTGGTGGGTGCGCCTTCAGCCCCTGCTTTTTGGACAGGTGAATCGGGACAAGAAGTGGATTGCCCATCACTATGATTGGGATCAGGAATTCTATCTGCTCTTCCTGGACAGTCGCCATCGGTGCTATTCGCAGGCAGTTTTTCAAAGCGAGGACGAGTCCCTGGAGGAAGGCATGACACGGAAGCTGCAGTTTGCCCTGGAGAGCTGTCAGGCCAGCCCGGGACAGCGCATTCTGGACATCGGCGGTGGCTGGGGCGCCTTCACGGAACACGCGGGGCGTCAGGGTATGCGGGTTACTTCCCTGACCATCTCCCAGGAATCGCAGAAGTTCATGGAGCGGCTCATTGAGGAACAGAAGCTGCCATGCAAGGTGCTTTTAGAGCACTTCTACGAACACCAGAGCGACCAGCCGTATGACGCCATCGTGAACCTCGGTGTCACTGAGCATCTGCCGGACTACCGGCGTACTCTCGAGCACTGCCACCGCCTCTTGAAGCCCGGTGGCAGGCTCTACCTCGATGCCAGTGCAGCGCGGGAAAAGTTTTCGTTCTCCTCCTTCATCTACCGTCACATCTACCCGGGAAACCCCACTCCCATGTGCATGGCGGAATACGTCGCGGAGATCGAGCGCTCCCCCTTCGAACTCCTTGCCCTGCACAACGATCGGTTGAACTACGAACGTACCGCGAGATGCTGGGCGGAGAATCTGGAACGCGCTCGGGCGACCATCGTCGACCGGTGGGGGGTGGAACTGTACCGCAAATTCCGCCTCTACATCTGGGGCACGGTTCATGCCTTCGCCACGAACCTCATGAGCGCCTACCGCCTCGTCCTGGAGAATCCCGCGTGCGAGGCGGATCTTCGCCGCTGGGTGCGCCGCTCCCAGTGTTAGCGGACAATGACAAAGTTGTTCTTCACCACCGTTACACTTCCAAAACTCCATACCGGCACGTCCCCAGCGGCCCCGCTCTCATCGGTGGGCTTGAGCTCCTCAGTGAACACCTGCCACGCCAGCGCGCCGCCTTTGTTCCAGGCAGTGCCCTCAGCCCAGAGCATCAGGATACGGCCGTTGGCGACGGCAAGGACGGGATGCTTGCGTTGACCCTTCCCGGGCGATCCTTTGACCGAAGTGGAGGACAGCGGGCCCATCATCGCGCCGGCGGTGTCGAAGCGGGAGGCGTGGATTTGCCCTTCGCGTTCCCAAGCGCCGGCGACGGAGCCATCGCGCAGCTCCACGAGGCTCATGCTGCTCATGGGGCATCCATTGATGCGCCACGGGTCCACCACGGCATGAGAAAAGGTTTTTCCACCATCTTGAGAAGTGAGCGTGGCGATGTCGCGGCTCCTGCCGCCGTCGGTCGCAGAGCGGTAGAGCACATGCACCGCACCGGAACGTGTCGCGAGCGCCTGCATGGCGCAGCAGGCGCAGACGCCCATGCCTTCTGGTGAAATGGCACGCTCCGCACCAAACGTTCTGCCATCGTCTTCCGAGGTGCGGATGAAGATGCGTCTCGCGGTCTCCCCTTCCCCGTGGGGTCCGGCATGCCAGAGCACATGGACCTTGCCCTGTGGGTCAGCCGCCACGGCACCGCCACCATCGAGGGGCCAGTCGCCGGACACCGCGCGCTGCGGTTCGAAGGTGTTTCCCCCGTCCAACGAACGCGTGTAGTAGAGCGGTAGAGGTGTGCCTTTTGGAGCGTTTGCATCGAAGCCGTTCCACACCACATGGAGGCACCCATCCCGTCCGATGGCCACTTGGGCGCCGCGGATTGTGCCCGCAGCCACCGCGCTGTCCGCAATGCTGTTCACTCTCACGGGCGTGCTCCAGGTCTTGTTCTCCAGACGCGTCGCGTGAAACAGGTTCCCGCCTTTGGCACTGCCCGCATACCACACCAGGTGCAGCACCCCTTTGGTATCCACCAAGGCTCGTGGCTGGATGCCTTGTTCCGGAGCTGCAAGCACCTGCACGGCCTCTGCGGCCGGCAAGTGTGCCGATGGAATCAGCAGCAACAGTATTAATGAAAGACTGTGAGCGTGCATCACACCACTAAACCGCATACAGCCAGCAGACCTTGCAGTCGGAGAAGACGATCGGCGCCCCTCAAGCAGCGAAGCTTCCCCGAGGAATGGCCGCAACCATTCGGAGATCCCGAAGTGCACGCACCGTTGTCACCCTCAGAGAGGCCCTCCTTGCCACTGCCATCCCCCATTTGACTCCCCCGCCCCTGTGGCGCACTGTCCGCGCCCCATGAACACCCGCATCCTCCATACCGATGAGCCCCAGGCCTATGTCCAGGCGGTGGCGGAGGCGGTGAACCTGCTGCAGGCGGGTGAGGTGGTGGCGCTGCCCACGGAGACGGTCTATGGCCTGGCAGCGGATGCGCTGAACGCCTCGGCGGTGGCGAAGATCTTCGAGGTGAAGGAACGGCCGTCGTTCGACCCGCTCATCGTGCATCTGCCGCACAAGAAGGACCTGGAAGACGTGGCGGACGTGCCGGAGGACATCCTGCCGGTGGTGAAGAAGCTGGCAGAGAAGTTCTGGCCGGGACCGCTGACCATCATTTTGCCCAAGAAGGCCTGTGTGCCGGACATCGTGACCGCCGGCCTCCCCACCGTGGCGGTGCGGACGAGCATGAACCGCGTGTTCAACAAGGTGGCGCGTACCCTGGACCGGCCCCTCGCCGCGCCCAGCGCAAACAAGTTTGGCTCCATCAGTCCGACCTCAGCCCTTGCGGTGAAGGCCGAGCTGGATGGTCGCATTCCCCTGATTCTTGATGACGGCGCTTCGCTTCACGGCGTGGAGAGCACCATCATCCGGATCGAGGCCTCTACCCCGAAGCCGCGCATCATCATCATGCGACCGGGTCCGATCACCCAGGACGACCTGAAGCCGTACGGCGTGGTGGTGCTGCTGAAAAACCTGAAACAGGAGAACAAGCCCGAGGCGCCCGGCCTTCTGGAAAGCCACTACGCGCCGCGCACCCCGCTGCGCCTGCTGGAGTCGCCGGAGGATTTCATCCCGGAGGAAGGCAAGACCTACGCGCTGCTGAGTTACCGCGGTGATGCCGACGACGGTTACGTGGATCTCACCGAGTGGAAGGGCGTGCACGTCCTGAGCCCCGGCAAAGGCAAGCTGGTGGAGGCTGCGGTGCGGCTTTTCTACGCGCTGCGCGAGCTGGACAAGGTGGGCGCGGATGAAATCATCGCCGAGCCGGTGCCCACCCAGGGAGTCGGCCTTGCCGTCATGGACCGTCTGCGGCGCGCTTCAGTGAAACGGTAGGCCTGCTGCATGAGCGAGGAGACGGAAGCCAACAAGAAGGAAGCCGCCACCGCAAGTGCCGGAGCCGAGGGTCGCGTGAATACCCGGGCCTTCGGCATCGTCACCATCGCGATTTTCAGCAGCCGCATCCTGGGCCTGGTGCGTGAGATGCTGCTCGCGGCGCTCTTTGCCGGAGACAACCGGAAATGGCTGGACTGCTTCAACCAGGCCTTCCGCACGCCTAACCTGCTGCGCGATCTCTTTGCCGAAGGCGCGCTCTCCACGGCTTTCGTGACCACGTTCTCGAAGAAGATGCAGTCGGAGGGCGATGAGTCCGCCTGGCAGCTTGCGCGGAAGATGCTCACGCTGGCCGCGGTCTTCATGTCGATCATCTCGGTGTTCGGCATCCTGCTGGCGCCCTTCATCATCCGCCTGCTGAGCCCGGGTTGGGTCACGGAGACACCGGAGAAGATCGAGTACACGGTGCATCTCGCGCAGATCATGTATCCCTTCATCCTGCTGGTATCCCTGGCAGCCCTGGTGATGGCGATGCTGAATGCGAAGCGCGTCTTCGGCATGCCGGCGGTGTCGTCCACGTTCTTCAACATCGGCTCCATGGTCGTCGGTGGCCTGGTCGGCTGGTGGATTGATCCCACCTTCGGCAAGGATGCGCTGATCGGTTTCGCCATCGGCACGCTGGCCGGCGGCTTGCTGCAGCTGCTCGTGCAGTTGCCTTCCCTGAGGAAGGTGGGATTCAAATTCCGGCCTGACTTCGGCTGGAAGGACAGCGGGGTGCGGAAGGTGCTGAGCCTCATGTGGCCGGCGGTCCTCTCCGGCAGCGCTGTGCAGATCAATGTGATGCTGAGCAGCATCTTCGCCTCCTGCCTGGTCAGCAAGGACGGCCCGGTGACCTGGCTGGGTCAGGCCTTCCGGCTGGTGCAGCTCCCGCTGGGT
>JAEYUU010000144.1 GCA_023429545.1 Verrucomicrobiota bacterium | reverse complement strand
ATCGGGAAGCTTTTCGGAGACGATCTGGTGGGGAAGTGGCTGAGTCAGGAGAGCGTGGTGATGAAGAAGTAGGGCTGATTGGGACCAGCCTGTACATAGGCACATTCGAACCCAGCACGTACCACATGAAGGCGAAGCTTTTTTGAGTGCGGTGGCAGAGCTGAATGCGAGGGCAGACTTCTGCTGCGTCGTAAATTCCCACGCCTACGGCTTCACGCGCACCGTAAACGCACGATCCAGTTGAAAGAACCTTGCGGCAGCCTCCTGCACCTGGATCACGGTGACGCTTTCGATAATCGACGACTGCCCGGCGGGGCGGCGGCACGCTACAGCCCCATGGTTTGGCTCACCTCCGATGCTCATAACAAAATAGAACAACCTGCACCTCGCCACTCGTGTCGGCGAACGAATACACCTGGACAATGCCGTCATTCCCGCCCCACTTATAGCTGAATGAGAAGTCGCGCACATCGTTCATACTGCCGGAAATGCCCGTGCCATGTATCGCGCCGCCCATGCTTGTAATCGTGCGCTCGACCTCCCTCCGATACGCCGCCAGCAACTGCCCCCTCGTGCCGGAGGAAAGAGTCGCATGAAAGCGACGCTCGGACTTTGTGGAGCGTGTATCGCGAGCCTCACCGTGTCCACTCGGTGAGAGCGCAATGCCCTGTGAAGCGCCAGCCGTCTTCAGGAGGGCATCTCCTATCAGGGTCTTCTGAATTCCTGAACTGGTCATCCGGCTGCAACCAGTCAGAACAACCAGCAACAAAAGTGTGACGACTGAATTTCCGCGCATGGCGAGTTTATCTACGGCTTCACCCGCACCGTAAACGCACGATCAAGCTGGAAGAACCTTGCGGCAGCCTCCTTCACCTGTGCCTCGGTCACGCTCTCCAGGATTTCCGGCAATCTCGCGTGGTGACGGAAGCCGAAGCCATTCAACTCATCCCAGCCCAGTGCGTCGGCCATGGCTCCATTGCCCTGCTGCTGGCGCAGCCACGAAGATTTCCACGTGGTCTTGGCGCGCTGGAATTCAGCGCTCTCCAGGCCGGTCGCTGCGAGGTCGGCGATCTGCTTGCGCAGTTCCTCCTCCACGAGATCGAGTTTCTTGGGGTCGGCACCCACGTAGAAGTAGAAGGCGCCTGCGCCAAGCGCATGAAACGCCTGCGCACCGACATAGTAGGCCAGCCCCATCTTTTCACGGATGTGATTAAAGAGGCGCGAGCCCATGTCGCTGCAGGCTTCATCGATGAGATGCAGTGCGGGCACGATGGAGTCCTTCAGGCCCACAGTGGGGAATCCGAGCACCAGCACTCCCTGCTCCTTGTCCAGGGTAATCTCACGACGCACGGGCGTGGCCGTGGGATCCATGGGAGCAAATCCCGCCGTGGAGCGCGGACCTTCCGGCAGACTGGCAAAATGTCGTTCCACCAAGGAGCGCACCTCGTCCGCCTTCACATCGCCGAAGACGGAGATGATGCCATTTCCCGCAGTCACGGACTGCTGCCAGAGGGAACGGCAGGCGTCCACGGAAAGCTTCTCCACTGACTCCAAGGAGCCCATGGCCGTACGCTCGTAAGGCAGCCCGCCAAAGATGTCGCGACGCGCGGTGCGAAGTGCAACCGTTAGAGGGTCCTCCATCTCCTCGCGAATGGCAGCGAGCTGGCGTTTCTTAATCTTGCCAAGGTGCGCTTCGGGGAAGGAGGGCGAAATCAGAAGATCACCCAGCAGTTCCATGGCCAGCGCCTCATCGCCCTTCATTACTTCGGCTCCAGCAAAGAGACGGTGTACATCCCCATTCGCGGTGACCGAGCCACCGCGATCCTCAAGGAGGGAACCAATCTGCTCGTCCGTGCGTGTAGCAGTGCCCTTGAGCAGCATCTGCGCCGCGACCTGGGTGGCGCCAGCATTCGCTGCTGTCTCGACCGGGACGCCGGCGAGGAACTGCGTGCGCATGGACACCAGCGGCAGGCGGGGATTCTCCCCCACCAGTAGGGTGAGACCATTGCTGAGCACGAAGCGTTGTGCTTCTTCGCGCTTGATTCCCGAACCATTCTTTGACGTCTTCTTCAGCGTGCCTGTGGGATGGACGGACACGCGGGAAAGGGTGGCCTCACTCAGGTATCGCGTGGCGACATCCGTCACATTTCCCACGGTGAGTTCACTGATGCGCTGGAGGAAGGTCCGGTCGTAGTCAAGGTTTCCCACGGCCAGCCAGCTATGTCCCAGGCTTGCGGCCATGCCGCGCGTGGTGCTGCGCATGCGGAGCTGCCCGCTCAGCGTGGCATTCACCGCCTTGTCGAGTTCATCCTTGGTACACCCCTCCGTCTTGAACCTGCGCAGCACGCTCTCGATTGCCTCCTCCGCCTTGACCAAATCATCACCGTCACACTCCGCCTCAAGGGCGAAGACGCCCCGATCCAGCGCGGACCAGGCGCCCGAGCCCACCCAGTGAGCCACGCCCAGGCGTTCACGCAATTCCACATTCAGACGGGAGCTGCGGCCACTGCCGAGCACAAACCCCAGCACATCCAGCGCGGGTTTGTCCGGATGGGTGTCGCCATGGATATGCCAGCCCATGCTGAGGCGCACGATGTCTGTGTTGAACTCACGCTCCGCGCGGCGCGGCGCCACCTGCGTGGGTTCCTCCGGCATCATCACCGGTTCATACGGACGGCGCTCCCACGAGCCGAAGTGCTGCTCCACCTGCTTCAGCACATTCTCGGTCTCCACGTCACCCACGATGACGAGGAAGCAGTTGTTCGGCACATAGTGGCGGTGCACGAAGCCGAGGAGATCGTCGCGGCCCACCTGGTTGAAAATCTGCAGGTGGCCGATGATGGGATGCCGCAGGGGATGCTCGCGAAACGCGGTGGACTGCAGCAGGTGCTGCACCACGGACTGCGGATCGTCATTGTCCATGGCGAACTCGCGGCGTATGACCTCCTGCTCCTTGATCAATTCATCCACGTGGAAGGTGGAGCGCCGGGCCATGTCCGAGAGGATGTCGAGGTAGCCATCCACATGCTCCGCCACGCCGTCGATCCAGTACACCGTGCGATTGAAGGTGGTGTACGCGTTCACATAGCCTCCGCGCGCCTGGATCTCCTGGGAAATTTCCGGCGCGGTACGCCGTTCCGTGCCCTTGAAGAACATGTGCTCCACCAGGTGGGCAAGGCCCGCCCCAGTCCATTTCTCCTCATGCAGACTCCCGGCCTTCACCCAGAGCTGCACGGCCGCCAGCGGGTGGGAATGGTCTTCGAGAATGATGACTTCGAGGCCGTTGGCCAGGGTGCGGAGCTGGGCGGAATTGGGGGGCAGGGTAAACATGCGGTACGAGCAGGGCGCTTAACGAACAGCGATTTGACACATGGGGCAAATCATGAATGCAATGCATTTCATTCGCCGCCGGACCCAAGCCGGGCCGGAATGAAAGGCTTTTTTAAGGTCGCCTGCAGGTCCACCCCATCGGCAAAATCCTCGATATTGTCCGTGTCGTTTTTCTTGAAGTAGCCGATTTCGATGAAGTTGTAGACCATGGCGCCCACGTCCTCGCTGCGGGTCACGCCCCACTCGCACATGACGAACCATGCCATGGGGCCGAACTGCAAAATCGCCAGATCGCGCCACCCCTGCATGAATTCCTGGCCAGTAACGTGACGGCTCTCACCCTCCGCCCGGTCGAGCATCTTCGCTGTGTGCTCCAGCGCCTCACACAGAAAGACATACGCCTGGGGGGAAAAGCGCGGATCTTTCCGGCAAACATCATGCACAGCGAGCTGGAAAGCAAAAGTGTCCTTCATTCGGGTGGGCGGCGGTCAAGATGATGCATTTGCAGCACAGGGTCAATCAATCCTGCCCCTCATCGGCAGGCCGAATCGGCTCCACTGTACTTTCCTTGGTCGCTGGAATCTCGCTCACCGTGACCCGGTTGCGGCAGGATTTTACGACCGCACCAAGCACGAGCACCGAGACGATGATGGCTATCAGGCGGCATTCTTGAGGGGAAAGCATCAGGATCGAAGGGGCGCGAGGGAGATCAGCTGCACAGAGAACGCGGATGATCGGCGGAGTTTTGCCATACTATGGCCGTTCCTGTCCGGCAAGTGTCGCGAAGCCTCAAGTGCTGGAATGCGTGAGGAATGGCCGCAAAAGAACGCAGAGGACGCAAACGTGAGCCGGGAGAGGCGATGGTAGGACGGACTTACCGTGCTCCGCCAGTCCATCAACCCATCCGAAAGAAACAGCGCTTGGGGCCGCCACCTTCCTGTGAGCCGCCTCGTTTTGTGTTCTTTGCATCCTCTTGCGGCGATTTCATAATTCCGCAGGCCTCTGACGCTCCACGCAAAGGC
>JAEYUU010000138.1 GCA_023429545.1 Verrucomicrobiota bacterium | reverse complement strand
GCACAGGGATTGGACTACCTCTCCCATGAGGATCGGTTGTTGGCCCTTTCAACCATCGGCCGCAAACTGCGCAAAGGCGGATGGTTTATCTTTTCCACACACAATGCCCGGGTGCGGGTGGCGCGGCCATGGGCACCCTCGAACCTGCCCCGAACCATCCATCCGAAGCGATTGGTGGGCGGGCTGGGCGCGTATGTGCGAGGCATCCTCAACTGGCTGAAATGGAGCCGCCATGAGCGCGCGACAGATGAATACGTATGGCGGGTGGATTCGGCATTCAACTACGGCATGGTGACCTATTACATCCGCCAGGATAGGCAGTGTGACCAATTGCGCACCGCCGGTTATGATGTGCACCACATTGTGACTGATGAGGGGGACTCACTGGGTGTTCCCGGGGATCCTTCCTCCTCCAAGTTCCTTTATTTTGTGGCAAGCAAGCGGTGAAGAGTCCGGCTAACGCCAGCTTGTCTGCATGAGGTCCGAGGGGAACACGTCCGGGAAGAGGGCGTGCAGCGAAGCGTACGACGGGGCCAGATGTACTTGATCCGCTTCGTCCAGGAGCCTCGGATGAGGCCGCCAGCAGACTGCGGCAAGGTCTTGGGTCCATGGCCGTCCCGCTGCGACGTCGTGGGTGTTGAGCAATGTGTTCAGTCTTTTCAACGATTCATGGCAGGACAAGCGAGCCTCCGCGAAGGCGCGGGGAGTTTGTGCCGCGGACTGCTGGAGCGCGGCGGCGATTTCCTTGGCCAATGGCCTGCGACTGAGAAGCGTGCCGGTGCGTTCTTGAATATAGGCGAGTGGTCCCACGTGAGCACCACGGCACATGGCAAGCGCGGCGCCCGCCATAAGACCCTCTGCTGCTGCCACACAACAGCCTTCCCAGAGGCTGAGAATGACCGCCACCTTCGCGCGACACTGCAGCGCATTAACTTGCTCGATCGGAATGCTTTCCAGGAATTCGATTTGCTGGGTCGCGCCGAGGTCCTGCTGCAGTTGACGGATGTCCTTCAGTGTACGCCCGCTGTCAGGCTGGCCGATGCAGACTACCCGCAGGTTCGCAGGTAAATCGCGCAGGGCGTTGAACAGTGCCCAGTGTCGCTTGAAGGGCGCCCAGTTGGATACCATGAGCAGATCGATATCGCGTTCGGCATGGGGCCGGGAGGGGATCAGGTCCGGATGCAGCCAGTCGCAAGGCAGTGTCTCGAGGCATCGAAGCCGGGGGTGAAAGCTTTCGATTTTTGGGATCTCTTCGTAGGAACACGACTGGACGAAGAAGGTTGACTCCGAATCGAGTTGCAACGCGCGGGCAAGAAGACCGTAGTCGGTGGGGGACCAACTGGTGGAAAAGATGAAGTGATATTTCCGGCTCAACTCACGGAAGACTTCCGGATCGCGGAGGAAACGCAGCCAGTTGTACTCGAAGGTCGAGAGGATGACGCCTTTCTCACCGCCCGGGCCGGGCGCCTTGAGCACGACGGTGCGGCTGACCCCGGGCTGGCCAGACAACCACTTTTCATAGACGGAATGTGATGGTCCCTTGCGCCAGTCCAGGTCGTCGTGGGTGGAGTTGGCGCTGAGGCGTCGAATGGCTGCGGCGAGCCGTCGCTGGAACGGGGCGCAGCCGGCATCCGTGTAGGCCCGGCAGAGAAGGTCAAATCGCGCGGCAGGAGATGAGGTGGTACGGGATTTCGCCGCCAGCCATGTCGCGCGCATGGTGCGCAGGGCGGGGCTGTATTGTGCGATTTCCCTGAGGCGCGTGCGGGCCACGAACAAACTGCGCTGGATCATCTATCCGAGTGGTGGAATATCAGCGCGGCGTCAAGCGTGTGACATTTGGAGCAAACAAATTTGCATGAGTCGGGAATGTGGCGAAGAGAAGTCTCCCTATCTTTTCGCGCGACAACGGCATGGCAGCAACGTCCCTTGGCAAAACCTTCCTTCCTGCATCCTGGCACGAGCGGCTGCAAGCAGACCGCTTTCCCATCAACGACTTCGTCCGTCGGCGATTGATGCCCCTGCTTGCATCCGGCACGAAGCTTCTCGATGCGGGGAGTGGGCGGCTGCAGGAGCAACACCTTCGCGCCGAGCTCATCGCCACCGGCGCCGCACTGGAGACGCTGGATTTCCTGGCTGGCGAAGGCGTGGATCATGTGGCGGATGTGGCAGACACCGGGCTTCCCGCACAGGCTTACGAAGCGATTCTCTGCATGCAGGTGCTGGAGCATGTGCCCGATGCGTCCGCGGTCTGCCGGGAGCTCTTCCGGCTCTCCAAGCCCGGAGGTCACGTGGTGGTGACAGCCCCCCAGTCCGCCTGGTTGCACAACCTTCCCTACCACTACGGACATTTCACCAACATCGGAATGAGGAAGATGCTGGAGGAGTCGGGCTTCGAGGTGATCGCGCTCGAACCGCAAGGCGGGCACTTCGCCACCATGGCGGTGATGAATCACTACACGTGCAGGGTCATGGATGGCATCATGGAAAGACGCGGCAATCCCGGCTGGTATGCCGTGCCCCGCCTCGCGATGCGGCTGTGGCTCGGTTTCGTCCGCAAGGGGATTTACTTGTGGCTGGATAAACTCTTTCCGTGGGAGGACAACACCCAAGGCTGGAACGCGCTGTGCCGCCGCCCAATGAGCGGAGGAGAACCACAACATTGAAAGTGCTAGCTTCAGGTGGTGTCTCGAATGGGAGAGGGACCCGTTTTGGCTCCGCGAAAAATTCTCCGCCAGCAGTGAAAACTCGCCAACCATCCGGACCAAGCGGTTCCCCTGACATCCGGGGAGGAGGTGTAAATGCCAGGGGTGAGCGGCTGCTGGCTTTGGACGCTATACGCCTCCTCGCTGCTCTTGCCGTGGTCTGGACCCACTTTCTTGTGATGTTTGAGTGGCGGGTGCCAAGGTTCCTGCACAGAGGCATCCTTGATTCCCAAGGCGCGGTGATGCTTTTTTTTGTTCTCAGCGGCTATGTGTTGTCGCTGTCACTCCGTCGTGACAGGTTTTCGGTGAAGTCCTACTTCAGATTCGCCATCCGTCGGGTTTTCCGGCTTTATCCGCTTTACTGGGTGACATTGCTCATTGCCTTTGGTGTGCTGGTCTGGATACAGCGTGAGGGGGGCTTTGTGCAGGCCCCCGAGCTGGCTGTGAGTTTCCTTGAGGGGGAGGGGCTTCAGCTCAAACAGTGGGCTCTGCAGTCCACGCTGGTTGCTCCGGGGATGCAAATTGACTTTGCGAATCCGCCCGTGTGGACGCTGATGGTGGAGGCCAAGATCGCCATCGTGTTTCCCTTCATGGCGTGGCTCATCCTGCACAGCCGCGCTGCGGTGGTGGTTGCATTCCTCGCGGCTGTCATGATTGGGAGTCCTTGGCTGGAGGAGCGCACCGCCGGCACGGTGGTTCTTCTTGCGCCGTTTGGCGTTGGAGCCGTTCTTGCCCGCATCCCCGAGGTTTTCTGGAGCCGATTCAACCGGCTCACCTGGTGGTTGTTCATGGTGGGTGGCATCGCTCTTTACTCCTCCGTATCCCTGCGCAATGCACTTCCCAGCAAATGGCTTGTGTACCACGCCTGCACATTTGGCTCCGCCGCTTTGGTAGCTTGCGGAGTGTTCTGGAAGGGGTTCAAGAGCCCGCTTGAAAGGATGCAACGGTTCCTCCGGCTCGATGTCTCCTATGGTCTGTACATTCTCCATTTCCCTGTCTTGCTCGCGATGAGAAAACTCTGGATGGTCGGAATGATACCCCTGCCGCCGATTTGGATTTTTTCATCGAGCCTGGTACTTTTGCTGTGCATCGCCGCCGGCCTGCACGTTCTTATTGAAATGCCGGCCATACGCATGGGGAGGCATCTCACCTCAGGTGACCGGGCCTGAGGGTGTATGGGAGGTATTGCCATGTCATTGTGGAAGCAAAAATGCGGCGGGAGGCGTGGATGTCATTGTGGAAACGCGCGACGGCAGTTCTTCAAAAGGGCTCCTGCGTGGTCAAATCAATCCGCTTGAGGGCCCCGCGCAACTTGCGATATATTTTTTGCCTATCGTGCACTAAGCATTACTCACACGTCTTTCTCCAGCGCAATCTATGCCCCTCGCTTTCCTGCCCAGGCTGACGCGCCGCCTTCGCTTCATTGGGGTGCGCTCAGGGCTGGCCAATGTATTGGCACGGCGAACGCCAGGGGTGCGGGTACTGATGCACCATGGCGTGGGCACCTCGGATCACTCTGAGCCCGAGTTCGATGCCCAACTACGCTATCTCGCGGAGAAGTACACCGTGCTTCCGCTTGCGGAGGTGATTTCGCGATTGCGTGCCTCCAAGCCCCTCCCCACATTTGCCGTGGCGCTGACTTTTGACGACGGTTTGCGCAACAACTTCTCCGTCGCCTACCCACTGCTGAAGAAGCACGGGATACCCGCGACCTTTTTCGTGTGCCCCGGTCTTGTGGAATCCGGCGACTGGATCTGGACGCATGAGGTGCGGGCGCGTTTGAGTGAAAACGCCGGTGCGCTGGAAAAACTGGTGCGGGCGCACCCTGAGGCGGCTGTGGCAGATGCCGTCTCCTTCCTGCGCTGGATGAAGGGGCTTCCAAATCACAATCGCTGCGAAGTGCTGGAAACGGTGCGCGAAGCCACCGCGGACTTCGTGCCCAGCGCCGCGCAGCGCCAGCTCTATGACCTGATGAACTGGGGGGAAATCGCAGCGCTCGATCCAGCCTTGATTTCGGTGGGCAGCCACAGCCACACGCATCCGATGCTATCCCAAATGAGTGACGCGGAAATGCTGCAGGAACTCAAGAACAGCCGCACGGCGCTGGAGGAAAAGGGTCTGCTGAAGGGACTCACCACCTTGTGCTATCCTGATGGAGCGTGTAACGCGAGGGTGATCGCAGCAGCCGGAGAAGTATTCGACGGTGCATGCGGCACCAGTAAAGGCATGGTCAGAAACGGCAGCCCGCCCATGGACCTGCCCCGGATAGGAGCCAACTCGCCGCTGCCCGATGTGGTGTGGCGAATGTGGCGTCCTTCAGCGTGACTCCTTCGGGTCAGGCGCGATATCCGTCACGTACCCTTCAGAGCCCTTCATGGAGATCAGTTTCGCAGGCACGCCCGCCACGACTCCACCAGCAGGCACATCGGCGGTTACCACGGCATTGGCGCCGATGGCCGCATCATTGCCGATGGTGATGTTCCCAAATACTTTCGCGCCCGGTCCGATGTAAACCCGATCGCCGATGACGGGACACCCCCGTTTGTCCCCCCTGGCACGGCTGCCGAGGGTCACCTGATGCGCGATGGTGCAATTGCAGCCGATCACCACGCGGTGGTTGAGGATGATCACAAACGGATGGCCAATGTTGAGCCCAGGGCCAATCTCGGCAAGGGGGTCCATGAAGGTGTGGAGCTTCATCGACAGCCGGTTGAACCAGAAGCGCAGAAAGGGATAGGCGGTCCAGCGGAGCCAGCCCTTCCCTCGCGTGAACCGACAGAGGCGCATCAGCAACGTGAGCCGGAATCCAGGCTCAAAGCGAAATGCCTGGACCCACGCATTCCAACCAGCCTCGCGGCCGTAGCGCCACAAGTCTGCGCGAATGCATTGCTTCGTTTCCTGCCAAGTCATGCGGCCCCGAGTATCGGCACGGTGCGCGTCGTGTCCAGAACGGCATTTTTTCTCAACATTCCTACAATTGTAAATTAGCATTTAGCTGCCAATTGCGATACTGTGTTACGTTGCGAAAATTTCTCAGAAACATTGATTTTTTTGTCTGCGGCTTAAAGTATTCACTCACACCAATGCCGCTTGCCCGCTCCCAATCCGCACGCTGGATCAGCACTGCGCGCCATTTTCTGCTGGATGGCGTGCTTTGTGTGATTGGGTTTTGGGCTGCCGCCGCACTGCGTTTCAGCAACTTGACTCCCGAGGAACTGGGGTACTATGCGACGACGGTGCTAGTGGCGGCTCTGATGCTGCCCGCATCATGTTACGTTTTGGGCCTCTATGCACCGATGTATCGGAGACGGAGCCTGAGGTATCGCGTCACTTTGCTGATGGTGGCCCTAATCGTCATGACGGTCGCCATCCTGGCGAAGGGATCCTTGGATTTTTCCAGCCGGGTGGGGCGTGGCGTGCTGGTGATTGGCGTGCTGCTCACCGGTGGAGCGACGTTTCTGCACCATTTCCTTCTCAGGCGGTTGCTGACATCCATGCCTGAACGGCTCGCGTTTGTGGTGGGTTGTGCCGAGGACGAAGCCATGGCGTCAGCATTCGTGAAACTTTCGCCGAGGGCCATGATAGTAGCTGGCATGTTCGTCAAGAAAGGTTTCAAGCCGCGCTCTTCGATTCCGGTACTGGGTACGTGGTCTGAATTGGAGGCAGATGTTGCTTCACAGGATATCCGAGAGGTACTTTGCACCGAGGAGCACCTCACCGATCCGTCACTGGCCCGTGCTTTGAGAGTGCTGCGATACGAAGGGTTGCGGGTGGGCACGCTGGCGCATGCATTTGAGGAATGCTACCAGATGGTCCCGCTTGAGCTGGTGACGGATGCATGGCTGCTCCACGCGGCTTCACATCCTGAGGTGGTTTACATTCGCAAATTCAAGCGCGCGTTTGACATCTGCGCATCTCTGGGCCTGCTGATGGTGCTGGGTCCGGTATGCTTTGTGGGCATTGTGTTGTCGTGGTTCAGCAGCGGACGGCCATTGTTTTTCCGCCAGGTTCGATGCGGGCGGTTGGGCAAGCCTTTTGAAATTTTCAAGCTGCGCACCATGCGGATGGATGCGGAGCGCGACGGTGCCCAGTGGAGCAGTGTGAAGGGGGACAAGCGTGTCACCGCGGTGGGACGGCTCCTGCGCATGTTCCGCGTGGATGAAATTCCACAGCTGTGGAACATCCTCCGGGGGGACATGAGTTTCGTGGGTCCGCGTCCGGAACGCCCAGAGTTCGTGAAGGAGCTGGCGGAAAAGGTGCCGTACTACATGGAGCGGATGCTGGTGCCCCCGGGGCTTACCGGCTGGGCCCAGGTAAACTATCCCTACGCCTCCAGCATTGAAGATGCGCGGCACAAGCTCGAGTACGATCTTTACTACCTCAAGCACATGGGACTGTTGCTGGATCTGTTCGTGCTGCTGGACACGGTGAAAACCGTCTTGCAAGGCGGGGCCACCCTGCGGTTCCCCGAACGCCGGGACGTGACCGCGCATTTGCGTGAGGTACTGCAGATGGAGTCACGGGCGTGATTTTCTGCACGACAGTCCTGTGGTGGTGTGCGGTTTCCTGATCGTTTGCTATTTGCCAAGGCAGCTCCCTTGCGACTAACTGCCGCCGCCTACGCCGCGCATGGCCTTCACTTCCGTCATCATCCTGCTTCTGTTTTATTTTATCCGGCCTCAGGACTGGGTGCCGGGGATGGCTGGCGTCAACATCATCAAGCCTGTGATTGCCCTCGGAATTGTGGGACTGATGTCACGCCCCGCAGGCACGCCGCGGTGGCGTTTTGCCTCGACCCCGCAGGAATGGGCCGTCCTCATCTTTGCAGGTTATGTGGTCTTGACGGCGCCGCAGCCCACCGCCGCGCTGACTGATGTGGGGGTACTGGTGGTGTTCAGTCTTCTGGTGCTGCACAGCCTCACCACGGAGCAGGCCCTGACCAAGTATATTGGCTGGTGGATGGCCGCACTCATTGGTGTCCTGGCCATGGCGATGGCCACAAGAATCGGGATCGATATTACGGATGCGCGGGGGATGATCGCCGCGATGGCGGGGCGATTCCTCCTGAACACATGGACGTTGAACAATCCGAATGCCTTCGGGCATACGATGATCACGCTGCTGCCGCTCGCATACTATTTTCTGTTCTTCAAACGCCCTTTTGTCAGTCGGTTGCTCGCCCTTGTCCTCATGGTCCTGACTGTGGTGGCCATCATTCCCACGGCGTCGAAGGGCGCATTCATCGCCGGCTCGGTGGCGCTGCTCGCTTCGGTGCTGTTCGGCAGGAAGATCATCTTTCAAATCCTCGCGCTTATGGCGGCCTTTGCGGTGGGAGGTTCCATCCTGGCGATGCTGCCCCGCATGGAGGACATGAAAAATCTGCGCTCCAACGAAGGGGTGCAAGGGCGTCTGCTGGCATGGGAGGCGGCCCGTACCGTGACCCGGCAGAAGAACACTGGCGATGGATACAAGACTTTCGTGGCCCTCATTCGCTGGGAGGGCAAGCTGGAGAATAAAGCAACCCACTCCGCATTTGTCAAAATCGGAGGTGACCTGGGCGTCGTGGGCCTGACGATCTACGTAGGGATGCTGATGGTTTGTCTGCGTACCTTGGTGCAGTACCCCGGGCCTACGGATGACATGGAGCGATGTCGACGAGCGCTTTTCTCGCTTTTGGCGGCGTTCTCCCTGTCGGGCTGGATGATTGACCGCTCCTATCACACGGAGTTGTTCTTCCTGATCGGCGCGGTGGGCGTGTATCAGAATCTGAGCATTCGCATGCGGACGGCGTCCGTTGCCGGGGAGGAAAAAGCCAAGCTTGGCTGGGAGGACGAATCTGGAGAAGCCATCGAGCCGGTGGACTCTGCTCCGGTGCCAGCCGGGGCATCCTTCTTCGGAGGATTGGGCGTGCCACAGCTGGCCATGGCGGGAACTGGAGCAAGTCCGGCCTATGCGGTGGAGTCTTCGCTGGAAGACAGGCGGGCTGGTCCTGCGGGCGGCGAGGCAACAAACATCGAAGAGGCGGATGCTGACGCGGGCACCGGTGAGTGGGGTGTCACCCCAGCAGCCATCAAGCCGCGGAAACTGTGGCATCGTCTCGGGCTGCTTGACGTGTTGCTCGCCATTGCGGGTGGGCAGGCAACCTTGTGGTTCTGGGACCATCTGATGAAGACTATCTGAAAACGATGCCATTGGCGGAATTTGTATTTTGGGCGTGCGCGGTACTGCTGTTCTTCACCTATGCAGGGTATGCCCTGATCCTGCTGGCGTTGGTGAAGTTGACCAGCAGGGTGCGCGGAGAGCCTCCGGGTGAAAGCGCGTGTCCGCTGGTGTCTGTGATCCTGGTGGTGCGTAATGAGCAGGACCGAATCGAATCGAGGTTGCGAAATCTGCTGGAGACGTCCCCTCCGTTGCTGGTCGAGGTATGGGTGGCCTGTGACGGCTGCACGGACAACACTGCGGGAGTCGCGCGCGGCGTGGGCGATGAGCGGGTGAGGATTCTCGAACTCTCCGAGGGCAGAGGCAAACCCGCGGGCCTGAACGCCGCTGCTGCCCGGGCGACCGGTGAGGTCCTGGCATTTTGTGACGCCAGGCAACGATTCGCCCCTGACGCCATCACCCGGCTCGCATCGTGGTTTTCTGATGCGTCGACCGGTGCCGTCAGTGGCGCTCTCGAGGTTGAGCGCTCCACAGGGGGGGCAGGGCAGGGG
>JAEYUU010000066.1 GCA_023429545.1 Verrucomicrobiota bacterium | reverse complement strand
TGAGAAAGTCCAGCGCGGCACGAGCATCCGCATCATAGCTGGCGAGTTCCTTGGCGAACTTGTATTCGTTCCCTTTGTCGGCTCCCGCCTGGTCGTATGCCAGCACCGTGCCCGCGGGGAGGAACTCATGATACACCTCAGGTACGGCAACGACGTAGCCGTGTCCCGCGAGGAAGGCGGCGGTGCGGCGGATGGGGCCGGTGAGCTGGAAGATCTCCGAGTAGAGCACGATGCCCGGATACCTCCCTCCCGCCACGGGCCGGAAGATTTCGGTGCGCATGGGACCGTAGGGCGTGGGGAGATCGCTGAACTCGCCGGAGGAGAGAATCATGCCGCGACGATGGGAATGTCCTGCGCTCGTGTCAACCCGTGGTGAAACTCGATTGCGAAATGGCCGGGATGCCACACCGTGGCTCATGAAACGGTTCTGCGTGTTGTGCTGTTCGGTGCTGGCGGGATTCCTGTCCGGCTGTTCGGAGGAAAAAGCCAATCCATCGACGGCGCAGGGCGGCAGCAAGGAGACGCTGCCGCGACTGGTGATCGCGATGGACGCCACGTACCCGCCCTTCGAATACACCAACGAGACCGGGGAGTTCGCCGGGGTGAGCGTGGACTTGGGCAAGGCCATCGGCGAGCATCTTGGCAGGCAGGTGGAGTTCCGTAACATCAACTTCGATGGACTCATCGCGGCCCTGAAGAGTGGCAGTGTGGACCTCATCATCTCCTCCATGACTGTCAATGACGAGCGACGGAAGTCCGTGGATTTCAGTGACCCCTATGTGAAAACAGGGCTGGCGATGCTCCTCTCAAAGGGCTCACCGGTGCAGAAGGCAGGGGACCTCAATGATCCCACGCGGAAGATCGTCGTCCGCCTTGGCACTACCGGCGAGCAATACGTGCGTCAGTATCTGCCGAAGGCGCAGGTCATCGCCCTGGATGGAGACACGGCGTGTGTGATGGAGGTGGTGAAAGGAGGGGTGGACGCTTGGATCTACGATCAGCTCTCCCTGATGAACTATCACGACAAGCAGCCGGATACCACGCGAGCGCTGCTCGCGCCTCTGCGTGAGGAGATGTGGGCCGTGGTGCTGCGCCAGGGAGAAGACGACTTGAAAGAGAAGATCAACGAATGCCTGGCCAAGCTCCGCAAGGACGGGTTCTTCAACAAGATTGGCGACAAGCACCTCGCGAAGGAGAAGAAGATGATGGAGGCACAGGGCATCCCGTTTGTGTTTGATTTGTGATGGGGTGGTAGGGAGATTCCGCTGTGTCAGCCTGGCTGCCGCCGCGTGCGGGATGCAAAAGCTTGCTCTTCCCTCCTTGTGAAAAATCGGACATCGCGGACCGAAAGTCACAAGGAATCCTGCCATCCCGTTCTTGACGGGGCGGGGCATGGGGGCTGAAATGCGGCTCTTATGAGTGAAGCGTTTCCTGACATTCCGAAGATCCTCTTTGAGGGGCCGAAGTCCAAGAACCCACTGGCCTTCAAACATTACAATGCAGACGAGGTGGTCGCCGGAAAGACCATGCGCGATCACATGCGGTTCGGCGTGGCCTACTGGCACGCGATGCGCAACACCTTGTCGGATCCCTTTGGCGCGGGCACCTCGCAGAAACCCTGGGATGATGGCACGGACAGCATTCCCAATGCGAAGAAGCGCGCGCATGTGTGCTTTGAGTTCATGGACAAGCTGGGCATTGATTACTACTGCTTCCATGATCGCGATGTGGCTCCCGAAGGCAAGACGTTGACCGAGAGCAACGCCAACCTCGACGCCGTGGCCGACACGCTGGAGGAACTGCAGAAGGCGACCGGCAAGAAGCTGCTCTGGGGCACCGCCTGCCTCTTCGCGCATCCCCGTTACAATCAAGGAGCCGCCACCAGCCCGAATGCCAATGTGTACGCCTATGCTGGCGCACAGGTGAAGAAGGCGCTGGAAGTCACCCACCGTCTCGGCGGTGAGGGCTACACCTTCTGGGGCGGCCGTGAAGGGTACGCCACCCTGTGGAATACCAATCTCAAGCGCGAGATGGATCACCTGGCGGCCTTCCTGCACATGGCGGTGGACTACAAGAAGAAGATTGGATTTGCCGGTCCCTTCTACATTGAGCCCAAGCCGCGTGAACCCTCCACGCACCAGTATGACAGCGACAGCGCCGCCTGCCTGAACTTCCTCCGCGAGTACGGACTCATGGAGCACTTCAAGCTGAACATCGAAACCAATCATGCCACGCTCGCCGGCCACACCATGCGCCATGAGCTGGAGGTGGCGCTCGCAGCGGGAGCGCTCGGTTCCATCGATGCGAACACCGGCGATGAACTCATCGGCTGGGACACGGACCAGTTCCCCACGGACATCTATCTCACCACGCAGATCATGCTGGTGCTGCTGAAGATGGGCGGCTTCACCACGGGCGGCCTGAACTTCGATGCCAAATGCCGTCGCGAAAGTTTCGAGCCGGTGGATCTCTTCCACGCGCACATCGGCGGCATGGACGCGTTCGCGCGCGGCCTGAAGATCGCCGCGGCCATCATTGAGGATGGTCGTCTCGATGCTTTCGTGAAACAGCGCTACAGCACCTTCGACAGTGGCATCGGCGCCAAGGTGGAGCAGGGTGGCTGCACGCTGGAGGATCTCGAAGCCTACACGCTGAAGAACGGCGAACCCGTCATCGGCAGCGGCCGCCAGGAGATGCTGGAGAACCTGGTGAACGAGTTCATCTGATTCTGATTTCAGAAACAACCCCTCAAGACGAATCTCCCAAAGGGAAGCCACCGCGATGAGCGGTGGCTTCTTTGTTATGGCCGGAGCGCAGTGGCCGTCCCGATGGGTTTGAGATCTTCAACAGTTCCTCCGCCAGGGAGCAGGCGCGTGAACTGCAGGCGAAGGTGATCACCATCAAGAAGCTGCAGGATGCGGTGATGAACCGATCTGGTGGTTCCCGGCCTGATTACAGGCCTCCACCACCGGCTAGTTTCCCGAGCTCCCTCCGGGAGCAAGTTTCAGCTGGGGGAGAAGCCAGGGCTGCGTTGCTTTTTTGGCTCAGGACTTCGTTACGTCAACGTCTAGGGACAGGGAGGCCTCTCAGAACTCAGGCGGCCCGTTGAGGTGCTCGCACTTCTCCGGCTTGCCCGGGATGAACTGCACCACCTGCCCTTGTGCCTCGAGCTTTTTCTGCAACTCAGGCACCGCCACCAGCTGCACCGGCACACCGGCCTTCGCGGCCATGGCTGCCGCCACCCCGGCGGCGTGTCCGCTGATCATCCACACGCTCTCCAGCCGGTACGTGCAGAAGGCCACGTGGCTGAAGCTCGCCGCGCCCGGCACGAGGAGATTGCTCGCCTGGCCTGCCTTCGGAGTCAGTGCCCGGTAGGGGATCTGGTACGCGTAGCCCATGCGCCAGATGCGTCCTTCATTCATGAACTCCGTGGGTGACACCGCCACCCGCTGCACATGGTGGCTGTCGATGAAGTGGCTGCTCATGCCGATGCTGTCCTCCTTGCGTCGGTCTGTCTGCACATCCTGCTGCCTTACGACATAGTCGCCCTTCATGCGGCGGGCTTCGCGGACGTAGATCTGCGTGGGGAAGTTGCCGTTGTCTGCAAACTCGTCCTTGTGGAATCCCCACTGGAGCATCTCCTCCCGTACATTCGGCGGCACGCTCTCATCGCTGCGGAGGAACTTCAGCAGCCCCAGGGTGTAGTCCACGTGATCCTGGTAGATCGCCTCTCGTTTGGCATCGTCTGCATCCGGATATTCGAACTGTGCCCCAAAGTTGCCCAAGGAGATGATCGCCGCCTGCTTGTTGTTTCCCTCGTACTTTCCGTTGCGTCGCTTGTAGAAATCCAGCAGGTCCGTGAGCTTCACCGGCTCCTTGCGGGAGGCTTTTTCGCCAAGCCAGTTCTCCAGCAGCTTGTAGCGGTTGCGATCATAGTGGCGCGGCTCAGGGATGGGCACGCGAAGCGCGGGGTCATTGGCAAAGGTGGGGCGGAAGTTGTAGTTCATCACGCCGGGGTGGGCGTCTCCCTCCTTTAGATCCTTCGCCCACGCGCTGATGCCGGGCAGCAGCTTGCCGGTCTCGTCCACGGTCGCTGCCTTGCGCACATTCTTGTCGAAGCGGACACCCGCCGCCTCTTCGCCATATTGGGCTTTGCTCTCGCGACCGAAGGTGTAGTCCACCCCGGCGCGCGCCATCAGATCTCCTTCGTAGCTGGCGTCCACGAAGACCTTGCCATGAATCACGGAGCCGTCCGTCATCGTGACACTCGCGATGCGCGCTCCGTCCTTCTGCACCTTGGCCACTCTCAGACCGTGACGAGGCTTGATGCCCGCCTCCTTCAACATGTCGTGATACACCTGCTCCGCCACGCTGGACTCGAAGTAGTATTCCGCCTTGTTCGTGCCGTAGTGCTTGCCCAGCCGCTCGTAGAACTCATGGGCGAATCCTCCAATCGTCCATTTCAGCATGTGCTCGCTCTCGGCGGTGTTGATGCCGCTGGTGCTCAGGCCGCCGATGTGCTTCGTGGGCTCGATGAGCAGGACGCTGGCGCCTTCACGCCTGGCCGTGATGGCTGCCGCGATGCCGCAGGGCACGCCGCCGTAGACGACTACATCATAGGATTCGGGTGCCTTGTCCTTTTGCGCAGACAGGGGGTGGGCGAGAAGGGTTAGTAGCGAGGCAAGGACGAGTCGGCGGCGGAGTTTCATGGCGGGAAAGAGGGAAGAGGATGGCGCAACGATCCAAGGGCCGGATGCGAGAGTTTTGGACGGAGGAACTGCCTGGGGCGATTGCATCCCGGTGCCATGGCTCCGGCAGTCTCCCCTTGGGGCGCGGTGGCGACCGACTACGGGGAGGGGACCGTGATGTCCTTGAGTTGGAGCTGTCCCTTCTCGTCAAGGCGATAGTGGAAGAGAAGGGTGCCTTCCAAACCCTTCAACCCGTACTTCGAGTAATCTTCGTCAAAATGTCCTTCCTTCGGCATGAGTCCCCAGCTGCGTTGCAGAATCGTGCCGTCCTTTGCGAGGGTGACTTCGGAGCCGGGATTGGCACTATGTGAAAGCACCTCATATATCCTGGCCTTGGGATGGGCCTTGATATCCGGAAGCTTGACCGGAATTGCTCGCCGTCCACGAATCCGGTAGATTTGAAATGATTGCATCAATCGTCCGGTTCGGAAGTTCACGATCAATAGTGAACTGTCCGCGGACCACTCACAGTGGACGTTCTCGGTAGTGGCGCCCCAAGTGCCACCCGTGGAATCGACTTCTTCAAGCGGGCCAATCTTCTTGCCAGTCACTTGATCGACGAGCAGAACCGTCCCGTTGGCTTCATCAACAGACTTTCCCTTCTGGGGAAACACGGCCACGGCCAGTTTCTTGTCAGGTGACTGACTTCCTTTGATGACTACCCACTCTCCTGCCAATACCGAGCCCTGGAGGATAAGAAACGCTGCCAGATACTTTTGCATTGTGTGATAGCGCAAATTAACCCCGAAACGCCAGGCTCAGCCAGCCTGGAGTGCGTTATATTTTTTGCTCTTGAACAACTCGTCACGAAGCAGTCTCTTCACCACCCAGCTCCAGCGCCTTGATTTCCGGTAGGGCGGCACTTCCCATGATGCCCTGCAGGCTGCCGTAGAGACCGCTGGTGCCATTGATCACGCGGGTGATCTGCATCTCGCGTTTCTTCCAGATGCGCTCCATGGAGCGGCGTTCACCATCGAGGTC
>JAEYUU010000738.1 GCA_023429545.1 Verrucomicrobiota bacterium | reverse complement strand
GAATGGGAATCCGATTACAGCAATTGGGAGTTGGCCGCCCAATTTCTGATCGATTGACGACCACCACTACAACTGCTGACTTCATCCTGGTTACTGACTTACTCTGTATTCCCACTTCGCATGCCTCCCGTCATCCTCACCATCGCCGGTTCTGATTGCTCCGCCGGAGCGGGCATCCAGGCAGATTTGAAAACGATCACCGCCCTGGGAGGCTATGGCCTCACGGCCGTGACGGGCATCGTGGCGGAGACGCCGCTGGTGGTTTCCCAGATTCAGTTGGTGGATGCTGACGTGGTGCGCGAGCAGGTAAGGCTGCTGGTGGAGGCCTATCCCATTGCCGCGGCGAAGACGGGGATGCTGGGAGGCAAGGCACAGATCGATGCGGTGGTCACCGCATGGCAATCGATGACGGGGAAGCGAGTGTCTCTCGTGGTGGATCCCGTGATGGTGGCCACGAGCGGCGGGCGTTTGCTGGATGAGGATGCTGAGGAGGCGCTGATAAGCCGGTTGTTTCCACTGGCGACCTTGTTGACTCCGAATCTGGACGAAGCCGCCGTGCTTGTGGGCGAGAAGATCACGACGCGGGCGGAGATGGAGCGCCATGTTCAAGCATTGAGCGCACGTCACGGCTGCGCTGTCCTGCTGAAGGGAGGTCACCTGTCAGGCGATGATGTGCCGGATGTGCTGGCTACCGAAGGCGAGCTTCACTGGCTTGAGGGCCGGCGGATTCCCGGCGTGCACACGCACGGCACTGGGTGCACCTACTCCGCGGCGATAGCTACCGGGCTGGGGCATGGGCTCTCGACGCTGGAAGCCGTCCGGCAGGGGAAGGAATTTGTCACTCATGCCATCGCAAACCACCTCCGCTGGGGTGGGATGGATGCGCTGAATCACAATGGGTTAAGCTGAGCGGCCCACCACAGATCAGTAGCCTCGTTCGTAACCGCCGGTGCGGCCCTGCTGGCGAAGGCTCCTCTCGTAGCGGTAGTCCCCTCCGTCATCGTAGGGACCGGAGTCATAAAAATCCCGGTCATCGCCATTGTCGTCGTAGTCATCATCCCTTTGGCCCCACCCACGACGCGCCATGCCTTGAATCTGGCCCTCGAATTGATCGAGGCATTTGTCGAACGACTTGCGAATGTATTCCCTGCGATGGAGCAGGATGCCGGGGTCGCCCGTGCGCGCATAGGCGTGGGCCAGTTCTTCGCCATGGCGCATCAGGCGGAGATGCACGTCGGCATTCACGGGGCCGTCATCGACCTCGAAGGCCAGCACATAGTCCGCAGGGGTGCGGTAGGTGGGGCGGAATCCCGAATCAGACAGCACATCTTCCACCTCCGGGAGCAACTCCCGCTCGGAGGTGCCCAAGCCCGCTGGGATCAGCACCTTGGGAGGCGGCCTGCGACCGGGCCCGACAGGTTCCACAGTTTCACAGGACGCGAGGGTAATCACACAAAGCGACAGCAGGATGGGGGTGAACAGCCGGTGCATGACGCGCATGATAAGGACCTCTTAAGCATCTGGCAAGACTGCTGATGACCAAACAGGGGCGATTGTCGCCGGGCATCTTTGCTTCAGCGCAAGTGAGACTGGCGTCTGCGGTGGGCTTGGCTATGCTGGCGGTCATGTTACTTTCCCGGCTCAGCCTGTTCACGCTGATGTTGCTCCCGTCGCTGCCCGCTGCGGAGCCTAGGGCCCTGCTCGACAAGCTTCCGCAGAACAGCATTCAGTCCGCTTTCCAGATCCTGCGAAGGGACTACATCCGGCGGGAGGATTTGAGTTACGAAGAATTGAATCGTGCCGCGCTTCAGGGGTTGCTGGAGCGGCTGGATTTCGGAGCGGAACTGGTGCCCGCGAAGACCGAGGAGAAGCCCGCGGCGCCTTATGTGCATGCGGAGTTCCTCGCGCCAGACATCGCGTATCTGCGCCCGGAGAGTTTTGCCCAAGGAGAAGGGGCGTTGTTTGAAGCGGCGCTGAAGGGCATTCTGGAAAAGAAAGCGAAACACCTCATCCTGGACCTGCGGGCTGGCGGGACAGGTCTCTTCGAGGAGGCGGCAGCGGTGTTGCAAACTTTCCTCCCCCAGGGGGAGTTGATGTTCAAGATGAAGCAGATTCACAGCGATGACGCGGAGCTCTTCATCTCCAAGAGTTCGCCTCTGTGGTTGGGGCGCGTGGTGGTGCTGTTGGATGGCGAGACTGGCCACGCTGCCGAGACGGTGGCCGCAGTACTGCATGCGCAGGGGAGGTCGCTGCTGATTGGCGGGAAGACCCGGGGAGCCACGATAAGGTACTCGGACGTGACGCTCGATGACAACACCCTGCTGCGCTATGCCAGTGCCGAGATGCTCCTCCCGGATGGTACCTCCCGCTTCAAGGTGGGGCTTGAGCCGACGTTTCCCATCACCGGCAACCTGAAGGAAAAGCACCTTGCCTTCGCCGGGAGCCGCGGCAAGTCGCATCTGCCGTACGTGAATGACCGGGTCCGCCCGCGCTTCAACGAGCGCGCGCTGGTACACGATCAGCAGCCGGAACTCGACGCCTACGTCCGCCGCAGCAAGGGGCAGTCCCTGCCGGGGGACGAGGGGCAGACGCGGGATGTGGTCACGCAGCGGGCGATTGACCTCTTGCTGGCAGGCGACTTCGGCGGGGCCTCGAAGATCGACTGGAGGGCGAAGCCCAACCCTGCCGAGGGGCCGGTGGAGAACATTCCCAAGGCCGTTCCGGCGAAACCCGTCCCACCCCAGCCATGAGCGGAAGTGGAGATGTGCGCATTCTTACCACGGTGACCATCGGGGGAGTGCTGGACGAACGGACCTACCGCGCCACGCTGGCCAATGGCAAGCAGGTGCTGGCCTATGCCCAGCCCCTGGATGGGATGCCTCCCTTGCAGGCTGGTGACCGCCCCAAGGCACTGATTTCCCTCTGCAACTTCAATGAGGTACGGCTGCTGCCTGAAGACATGTCTGAAGTTCAGGTGAATCACCCTATTGTGGATGGGGGCGGCCACTGCTGAAGGTGCCGCGATTCTTTTTGGTCACTCAATTCCGCTGGATGCCATCCGTGGCACGCGGCATGCTTGGCAACCGAGCACATGTCCATCCACATCGCGCTGCATCACCGCACTACCTACACCTACGACCGCCTTATCTCCCTGGGGCCTCAGACCATTCGTCTGCGGCCGGCGCCGCACTGCCGGACCAAGATTTTGAGCTATTCGCTGACGGTGGAGCCCCCGGGGCATTTCATCAACTGGCAGCAGGACTCCCACTCGAACTACCTCGCGAGGCTGGTGTTTCCCGAGAAGACCGCCACGCTGGATGTGTGCGTGGACGTCGTGGCGGAGATGGCGGTGTACAATCCCTTCGACTTTTTCCTCGAGCCGTATGCGGAGACGTTTCCCTTCAAGTATGAGCCCTGGCTGAAGAAGGACCTTGCGCCCTTCCTGGAGTGGGAGGAGCAAAGCCCCAGGCTGCTGCGTTACATCGAGTCCTGGATTGCGAAGAAAGGCCTGAGAACAATCGACTTTCTGGTGGGCCTGAATGCGCAACTGCAGCAGGACATCAGCTACCTCATCCGCATGGAGCCCGGAGTCCAGACGGTGGAAGAAACGCTGACACTGCGGAGCGGGTCCTGCCGGGATACGGGATGGCTGCTGGTGAACATCCTGCGACGCCTCGGTTTCGCGGCGCGGTTCGTGAGCGGGTATCTCATCCAGCTCAAGGCGGATGTGAAGGCACTGGATGGCCCGAGTGGCACCGAGGTGGACTTCACGGATCTGCATGCATGGTGTGAAGTGTATCTGCCCGGTGCAGGGTGGATCGGCCTGGATCCCACGAGTGGATTGCTCGCGGGTGAGGGACACATTCCACTGGCCTGCACTCCGGAGCCCATAACGGCGGCCCCCGTGAGCGGCGCGCTCGAGAAGGCCGAGTCGACGATGCTCCATGAGATGAAAGTGACGCGCATCTATGAATCACCGCGCGTCACGAAACCCTACACGGAGGAGCAGTGGGCGGAGATTTTGAAGACTGGTCGCGCGGTGGATGATCGTCTGCGCGCCGGCGATGTGCGTCTCACCATGGGTGGTGAGCCGACCTTCATCTCGATCGATGATCCAGATGGCGAAGAGTGGAACTACACCGCCAACGGAAAGCGCAAGCGTGAGCTGTCGGGGGAACTCATCAAGCGCCTGCGCAAGCACTTCGCGCCCACGGGTGGTCTCCTGCACTACGGCCAGGGCAAATGGTACCCCGGCGAGCCCCTGCCTCGCTGGTCACTGGGCTGCTGGTGGCGCAAGGATGGCGAGCCCATCTGGCAGAATCCGGACCTCATCGCGGATGAAAGCATCAACTACGCACACGGCGCTGCGGAGGCGAAATTGCTCGCCGATCGGCTTGTCGCCCACCTCGGCGTGGACAGCCAATGGCTCCTGCCCGCGTATGAGGATGTGTACTACTACATCTGGCGCGAGCGGCGCTTGCCGGTGAATGTGGATCCGCTCAACAGCAATCTGAATGACAAACTGGAGCGTGACAGCATCCGCCGCATCTTCGAGCAGGGTCTCGGGAGTGTGGTGGGATATGCCCTGCCTCTGCAGCGCGACTTCGTGGGAGATCAACTGAGGTGGTCCAGCGGTCCCTGGTTCCTGCGCAGGGAGACACTCTACCTGACTCCTGGTGACTCACCCATGGGACTGCGACTTCCGCTGGACTCCCTGCCTTGGGCGCCAGCAAATGAACTGCCTTTCAAGGCGGAGCCGGATCCCATGGAAGAGCGAGTCGCGCTCCCGCCGCGCCGCAACCGCCCGGCTCAGATGCAGGTGGCTGCGGGAGACGGGGGAAGTGATTCCGTGGCGCGGACAGATGCGAGGCACCCTTACGGCAGTGGAGGTGCGGTCGAGCAGAAGGCTGGCTCCCGGCAAAGACTTGCCCCGGCATCTTCGGCATCATCACGCCAGCCCGAGCAGGG
Organism: Verrucomicrobiota bacterium; assembly: GCA_023429545.1. Classification (GTDB taxonomy): domain Bacteria; phylum Verrucomicrobiota; class Verrucomicrobiia; order Verrucomicrobiales; family Verrucomicrobiaceae; genus Roseimicrobium. Next base: position 2,485 of record JAEYUU010000738.1, on the reverse strand, counting down.
CCGCAGCGCTCCCTGGATAGTGCGCACGGCCCTCTGCGTGGAGCCGCGGAACGGAAGGCTGCATGTCTTCATGCCACCGGTGACTGCGATTGAAGACTATCTCGATCTCGTTGCTGCCGTTGAGGACGCCGCTTCGGATTTGGGACTGCCCGTCATCCTGGAGGGAGAGCCTCCACCGTTTGATCCCCGCCTGAGCGTGCTCAAGGTCACCCCTGACCCCGGAGTGATCGAGGTGAACGTGCATCCCTCTGCCACCTGGGATGAACTGGTGGAGAAGACCAACATCATCTACGACGAGGCCCGCCTTACGCGATTGGGCACGGAGAAGTTCATGATGGATGGCCGCCACACCGGTACCGGTGGTGGTAATCATATCATCATGGGAGGTGATACACCTTCGGACTCGCCTGTGCTGCGCCGCCCGGATCTGCTGCGCTCGCTGCTGAACTACTGGCACAATCATCCTTCACTCAGCTTCCTGTTCTCTGGCCTGTTCATCGGACCCACCAGCCAGGCGCCGCGTGTGGATGAGGCCCGCAATGATTCCCTGTACGAGCTTCAGTTGGCCTTCAATCAGGTGCCTGATGCCGGCAATTACATCGCGCCATGGGTGGTCGATCGTCTATTCCGCCATCTGCTCATTGATGCCACGGGCAACACGCACCGTTCGGAATTCTGCATTGACAAGCTCTACTCGCCCGACAGCAGCACCGGCCGCCTGGGGCTGGTGGAGCTTCGCAGCTATGAAATGCCGCCGGATGCGCGCATGAGTATTGCGCAGCATCTGATGCTCCGCTCACTGATCGCGAAGTTCTGGGAGGATCCCTACAAGGCTCCGCTGGTGCGCTGGGGCACGGACATCCATGACCGCTGGATGCTGCCGCATTTCATCTGGAGTGATTTCGGTGATGTGATCGCGGATCTGAAGTCCTCGGGCTTTGAGATGCAGCCGGAATGGTTCGCGCCGCACTACGAGTTTCGTTTTCCCCGGATCGGCACTTTCTCGCAGAAGAATGTGGAGGTGCAGTTCCGCACCGCGCTGGAGCCGTGGCATGTGCTGGGTGAGGAGAATGGCGGCGGCGGGACCGTGCGCTACGTGGACAGCTCGCTGGAACGCATGGAGGTGAAGGTGAAGGGCATGGTGGATCCCCGCCACGTGGTCACCGTGAACGGCCGGCGTCTCCCGCTGCATCCCACCGGGGTGAATGGCGAGTTCGTGTGCGGCGTGCGTTACCGAGCGTGGCAGCCGCCGGAGTGCCTGCACCCGCTCATCGGCGTGCACAGCCCGCTCACCTTTGATCTGGTAGATACGTGGAACAACCGGTCGCTGGGAGGCTGTCGCTACCATGTCACCCATCCGGGTGGCAGGAGCTATGATACCTTCCCGGTGAATGCCTACGAGGCGGAGAGCCGCCGCCTGGCCCGGTTCGAGGACATGGGCCACAGCGCCGGAGCCCTGGTGCCGCCCGCTCCGCCCCTTTCCCGCGAGTTTCCTTTCACACTGGATTTGCGCGCCTAGCGTTCGCATCCATGATGCTGCGTGCCCGCTGCCGCCCCCCATGTGATGGAATCACCGTCTGCACCTGCCAACATTTCCGTGGCAGACTTGCTCGCGGCGTGTTCTCGCAGCGCGGGTACGGGATATGATGAGGCGTTCGATGCGAGTGGCCAGCCCCGTTCCGCGTGGCAGCCGTTCCTGACATCACTGGCCAGACTGGCGCCGCAAGACCTGATTGCCCGCCGGGAGGAGGCCAATCAGCTCCTGCGCGAACACGGGGCGACCTACACGATCTACAACGATCAGAAGCAGTACACGGACCGGCACTGGCGGCTGGACATTCTGCCGCTCATCATTTCCGCCCAGGAGTGGGGCGGGCTAGAGTCGGCGCTGAAGCAGCGCTCGCGACTCCTCCGGCTGCTGGTACGTGACATCTACGGGGAGCGGCGCCTCCTGAAGGAGGGCTGGATTCCGCCATCGCTCGTGCTGGCCAATCCGGGCTTCATCCGGGCGGCGCACGGTGTAAATCCCGCCGGGGGACACATGCTCTTTCATCACGCGGTGGATCTGGCCCGTGGCCCCGATGGCCGCTGGGTGGTGCTGGCGGATCGTACGCAGGCGCCCTCCGGCAAGGGTTACTCGCTGGAGAACCGCATTGTGCTCACCAGTCTATTCGCGGACGAGTTCCGCTCGATGCAGGTGCATCGGCTCGCTGCCTTTTTCCAGGTGGAGCGCGATGCGCTGCGGGCCATGGCCCCGCAGAATCACACGGATCCGCGTGTGGTGCTTTTCACCCCCGGGCCGCTGAATGAGACCTACTTCGAGCACGCGTACAAGGCGCGGTATCTCGGATTCCCATTGGTGGAGGGAGCCGATCTCACGGTGCGTGGCCGCAAGGTGTATCTCAAGACGCTGGAAGGGCTGCGGCAGGTGGATGTGATCGTGCGCCGCGGGGACGATACTTTCTGCGATCCCCTGGAGTTGCGC
>JAEYUU010000713.1 GCA_023429545.1 Verrucomicrobiota bacterium | reverse complement strand
AAATCTCCCTGCTTCACGACCGCAAGGCCAAAAGGGGCCCCGGCTTCTTTGGCAGCCCGAACGAACTCCGTGCTCCCATCCCGATCGTGGACATGATCTTCTCGCAACCGCTGCGACGGGTATGAGCAATGGAGACCGGACTGCGCGCGCGGGAGCCCAAAGGCCGCCACGTGTTTGAAAGTTGCCTCTCCGTTTCACGTGTCCTCTACCCTGACCTCGTTCCTCTCATGAAACGCCTTTTTGCCCTCATTGCCCTCTTCGTCGCCACGACCATGCTTGCCGCTGACTCCAAATCGATTCTCGACATCCCTCTCAAGGACATCGACGGCAAGGACACCTCGCTGAAGGGCTATCAGGGCAAGGTATTGCTGATGGTGAACGTCGCCTCGCAGTGCGGTCTCACTCCACAATATCAGGGCCTGCAGGCGCTCCACGAGCAGTACAAGGACAAGGGTCTTGTGGTGCTCGGTTTTCCCTGCAATGACTTCGGCGCGCAGGAGCCGGGTTCCAATGAGGAAATCAAATCCTTCTGCAGTACCAACTACAAGGTGACCTTTCCGATGTTCGACAAGATCCACGTGAAGGGACCGGCGCAGCATCCATTGTACGCCGCACTCACCGGCAAGGACGGCGCCTTCCCGGGCGATGTCGGGTGGAACTTCGGCAAGTTCCTCATCGGCAAGGACGGCAAACCGCTCCAGCGCTTCGAGCCGGATGTGGAGCCCACGGACGCAGGCCTGGTTAAGGCCATTGAAGAGGCGCTGGCGGCGAGGTAAGCCACCGCCACCATCATCTCCTCCGCTTCTCAATTACGCGGGTGTCCATCACCTCACCGCGCAGGTTCTTGAACTGCACGGTCATGGTCGGCTCCCCCTTCTTGAAGGTGAGCAGCAGGTAGTTGTCCTCGCTCTTGAAGAACTGTGCCTTTGCATCCTTGTACGGCGAGCCATCGCCTTTCAGGCAGGTGTTGAAGTATGGCAGACCGCCTTCCAGCTCCGCGCGCTCAGCGAAATATCCGAAGCCGGTGACCAGTGCGCTGCCTTTGCGGAACTGCTCATGCCAGATGCCCTTGGTCGCTCCCGCAAGCGATGACTGCTTCTCATTGATCAGACTGAACACATAACCCTGCGTGCTGTCTCCCATCAGTTCGCGGAACCAGACGAACTGCGCCGAATCCGCACCGATGGCATGGCAGGTCTGCCACGTGTTCCCAATGTCCGAGATGTGCTGGATGTCCGTCGCGATGAAGCGCACGTCGAACTCCGGGATATCAAAATGCCATTTCCACTCCTCACCCGGCAGCGCGAAGAATTCGCGATACGCCGTGGCCTCCACGTCATACACCGGCTCCGGTGGCGGCTTGGGTCCGCGGGGCTTCACTTCCTTGTCATGGTTCCCCAGGATGGGCATGAAAGGCGTGCTGCGGAAAAGCTCCGGCTCGCTGTCGATGAGCCCTGCGAATGCTTTCACACCTTCCATGTCCTTCTGGTGCAGACTGGCTACATTGTCGCCGGCGGTGATGAGGAGGTGCACATCGTCCTTCTTCAGCGCGCTCAGATCCTTCCCTTTGGCGAAGCCCCAATCACCCACGATGCCGACACGCAATTCTTCCACGGGATAACCTTTGAAGGTGACGTCCTTCGTGGCGTGCTCCCCGCTGCCTACCGAGTAGTGCCACACCACGTCCTTCTCCGGGATGGCGATTTCCACATGATGCCTCGTGGCCGTTCCTTCCGCCGTGGCCACGCGATCATACTTCGCGCTCAAGCCATAATTCACCACCGACGACGACGGCACCGTGGTCTCCCAGTTCACCACGATGCGCGAGGGATCATGCGACTGATGCGTGAGCCACACGCGCTCGACCTGGGCGTGGACGGTCGATGCAAAGGCAGCCAGCGCCAGAACGCCGGCAAGGTGGTGTTGGAAAGACATGCCAAAGAACTGCCAAGCCCGGGCAGTTCTATCCTTCCTTCACCACGTTCAGGTGTGGCGGCACATCCAACTCAGCGCCGGCGTACAGATCCGCCAGAGGCAGATCAATGCCGAGGGCAGAAAGCCGGAGTGTGGCATCCAGTCCCGACGCTTCGGTGAGACGCCACGTTCCATCCTCCTGACGCTCGAAGTGTTCCACATGCGCCGTGCCCTGGTTGATCAATGCATACGCCTGTAGCGACACGATGCGACGGTACTGCTCCGCCTTGGTGCCGCGATCATAGGCCTCCGTGGAATCGGAGAGAACTTCGAAGAGCATGGTGGGATTGACGGCGGTCTCACGCTGCTCGTCGTCAGGATCGTATTCCATCCTGCTGCAAAAGACGCTAGCATCAGGGTACGTCCGAAGTCCGGTCGCTGCGACTTTGATACGCTGGTCACTGTTGTAGGGAATGCAATGGCCACCCTTGAGGCGGCCATACAGCTCTCCTTGCAGATTGGTACCAATCCGTGCATGCCGCGTGGTGCTGCCCGCCATGGCAAACACTTCGCCTTGGTAGTACTCACTCTTGAAGTCGGCGGCCCGTTCCCGCGCATAGTATTCCTGCGGGGTGACAAAGGCGGTTGGCTGCGGCAATGCCATGCGACACGATGGACGATCACCCCAGAAGGTCAATCCGTGACTTTCCTCTGTCCTTCTGTCCGCAACTTTGCTTGCATGCTGTGTCATGCCAGCTCGCCGAATCTTCTCCATCTCCCTGGCCCTGGCCCTCTCCACCACGATGCTCCCCGCCCAATCTCCAGCACCCGTTCCCATCACCAACGCGGAGCGGTGGCTTCGTGCCGTGAAGACGCCTGAATTCACCCCGCCCGCCACGAAAGAGGCCTGGGAAAAGCAGCGCGCCGGGATTCGCGCCACGCTGCAATCGCTGCTCGGCACTTTCCCGCCGCGACCCACGGTGCCACAGGTCACGACGACCTCCCGCGAAGAGAAGGACGGTTATGTTCTGGAAAAGTTCCGTTTTGAAAACGGTCTTGGCATGACGGTGCCCGGCTATCTCTTCCTCCCTGCAAATGCCGCCGGCAAAAAATCGCCTGCCATTCTCTACTGCCACTGGCATGGCGGGCAATACGACATCGGCAAGGAAGAGCTGCTTCAGACGAATGCCACTCCGGTGCCTGCAGGGCCCACACTGGCAAAGCTTGGCTATGTGGTGCTCGGCATCGATGCGTGCTGCTTTGGTGAGCGCCAAAGCGAAGGGCCAGGCGGCATGGGAGAGAAGGGCTCCGCGGGTGAGATGACCGCCTCCAAGTTCCAGCTCTGGGCGGGTCGCACCCTGTGGGGTGTCATGGTGCGGGATGATCTCATGGCGCTCGACTATCTTTGCTCGCGTCCCGAGGTAGACGCCTCACGCATCGGCGTCACTGGCATCAGCATGGGCAGCACACGGAGCTGGTGGATCATGGCGCTCGATGACCGCCCGCGTACCGCGGTGAACGTGGCCTGCATGACTCGCTACCAGGATCTCATTCGCGGACAAAACCTCAAGGCGCACGGCATCTACTACTTCGTGCCCGGCATGCTCCAGCACTTCGACAGTGAGGCGATCATCGCCCTCGCCGCGCCGCGCCCCATGCTCTTCATGACCGGCGACCAGGACAGCGGCTCCCCGGTGAGTGGCGTCAAGACCATCGAGGAGAAGGTCAACCCCATCTACCGTCTTTACAGCGCCGAAGAAAAACTCAAGAACATCATCTACCCCGGGGTGGGACACGTGTACCTGCCCGAAATGTGGGAGCGCACGTTGCAGTGGATGGATCGGCATGTGAAGGGGCCATGAATCCGTCTTTTCCCGGAGTGCCCTGAAACAAGCGAGGGTGCAGCGAGGTTCTCTTCTCCCTTTCCTCAGTCCGTTTGCGTTCGCGCCTTTCGCATCCTTCCCGCACCGTTCCCATGCCCTGGCCCCAGAATTACGACCCCCACAATAACGCTGCGCTCTCCACGCTTATCGCGGCCATCCCGATTGGGGTGCTCATGGGCTTCATCGCTTCGGGGAAACTGCGCGTGCACCTTGCGGCCCTGCTCGCGCTCGTCATCGCGCTGGGAGTCGTCATTTTAGGTTATCACATGCCGGCCACCGCCCCCATCGCCTCGGC
>JAEYUU010000665.1 GCA_023429545.1 Verrucomicrobiota bacterium | reverse complement strand
GGAATTCACCACTTGGGATGTCTTGTGGAGGCTGGGGATGGTGATGTTCTTCGTGCTGCTGAATGGGTTCTTCGTGGCTGCGGAGTTCGCGATCGTCAAGGTGCGCGAAAGCCAGCTCCAGGCAGAGGCGGATGAAGGCAACCGTCAGGCCGTGTTCGCCCAGTCCGTGGTAAAGCACCTGGACGCCTATCTCTCCGCGACCCAGCTCGGTATTACCCTGGCCAGTATCGCCCTCGGGATGGCGGGTGAGCCATTGCTCGCCCAGATGATTGAGCCCTGGCTTTTCAAGTTTGGCATCACCAGTGACAAGGTCGTGCACGGCATCGCCTTCGGCATTGCCTTCACCGTCATCACCTACCTGCATGTGGTGATCGGCGAGTTGACGCCAAAATCCCTCGCCATCCGCAAGTCTCTGCACACGACGCTGTGGGTATGCCGTCCACTGCATATCTTCATGGTGGGCCTGAAGCCCTTCATCTACGTGCTCAACGGCACGGCAAATTGGATGCTCAAGACCCTTTTCCACATCGATCCCGTTGGCGAAAGCGAACGCGTCCACTCGGAGGAGGAATTGAAGCACATCGTATCCGCCAGTGAGGAATCTGATGAGGTGACCGAGACGGAGAAGCGCATCGTGCTTAATGCCCTGGCGCTGAATGACCGTGCCGTGCGTGACGTCATGACCCCGCGCAAGGACGTGATCTCCCTGGACGCGGACGAAACCTTTGATGCCAATCTCAAGATCGCCATCGACTCGAAGCACACCCGTTTCCCGCTGGTGGAAGGGCACCTCGATCACACGATTGGTCTCGTGCACATCAAGGACATGCTCCGCCTGATGCAGGAGGCCGACGGCCCCAAAGACCTGCGTCGCATCAAGCGCGAACTCCTCCTCGTGCCCGAAATGATGCCAGTGGACAAGCTGCTCAAACAGTTCTTGGACAAGCATGCTCACCTTGCCCTCGCGGTGGACGAATACGGCGGCGCCGTGGGCATTGTGACTCTGGACAACGTGGTGGAGGAGATCGTGGGAGACATCCAGGATGAATTCGACACCGCCGAGAAGCCCGAATTCCACCGCGTCAGTGATGACGAATTTATCGTGGAAGGCACCCTTAATCTCTACGAGCTCAATGAGTTGACTGACCTTGACTTGGAGAGCGATGAAGTTACGACCATCAGCGGTTACGTTACCCATGCCTTGGGCCATTTCCCCAAGCAGGGCGAAACCCTCCGCGTGGAGCCTTATGAGGTTACCGCCACCAAGGTAGAGGCGCGCCGCATCGCGCAACTGCATTTCAGGCGCGTGGTGAAGTCCGAAGAGGGAGAAGATGCGGACTCTCCGCCCGGACAGGTTTCCGCCGTCGAGGCTGCAAAAGCCGCGGACTGAGCGGATGTTTCAGGGGCTGCTCCCGATCACGAATATGGCCGTCGGATTACTCTAGAGGCCTGTCGCGGCCTGGCGGCCTTCCTCAATCGCGAGATTCTGCCGAATCTCTCCCAAGGCGTCGAGAGCTTTCTGCGACGCAGGCTTGTCCGAGTCTCCACGGGAGGAAGCAGGTGCAGGCACGGCCTGATCGTCGACAAAGCACGCTTCCACCAAGGGCCACATGTGCTGCAGCTTCTGCAGGAGCATGCTCTCGCCTTCCAGATACTTTTCCGTCTTTGTGAAATAGTGTCTCGCCTTCTCCTGATTCGCAGAATTCAGGCCGAAGGGCTCATGGCGCAGCAGTCTTTCCAGTTGGAGAAGCTCAAGCGACGACTTGGTGGCAGTGTGGGGGTGCATGGCAATCAGGGCTTTGATTCAACTAGGGAATCGCCTGACGTCATGCAAATGAGCGGGCTCCAGACGCCGCGGCATCAGGCATCGATCACCTCTCCGCACACACTGGACTTGCTCAGGACGAGGCCTCCGTCCGCGCGCTGGCGGAAGAGAAGGAAGTGCGGCGTCTGCCGGTGGGCCTCAAGGGCGGCCAGATCGTCGTAAGCCTCCGTGAGGGAAAAAACATTGGGGCGATCCACGCTGCGACTAATCTCAAACCGGCGGCAGCCCGGTTCCTTCGTCCGAGCATCAGCGGCCTCTTCCTTGATGTAGCCCAGAAATTCATCCACGCGGTCCGGCGCGATTTCCAAAGTGACAAGCAGCGAGATCATGAACTCTGCCATGCCTGCGGATGAAGGTGGAGTCAAGACCGCGAAGAATCCAGTGATGCCAACTCCTCCTCGAGAAGTCGGGCATTTCTTCTCCGAGAAAGCGCACGTGAACCTTCCCACGAGCCACCCCCAAAAAAGTGCCCGCCGGTGCTCCCACACCGACGGGCTTTCACATCAACACACTGTGGTCTTACCACTCAATGGATTCATCGCGGCTCCTGAAATGCGCGGTTGGATCGCATGACAATTTTTTGAGATTTTTCTTTTTTGGGGAGAAGGGCTCGCGCGAGCCAGGCCTCACGAACGGACGTCCTGATGAAGGCGATGCCGCAGCGCACGGATGGCCTCCACCGCTTCTGTAGCGATTTCGTAGGCGGCCTCGACCTCGCTTTCTGCCACGCTGATGCCTCCTGCGGCAAGAGCCGCCGTGCGAGCACGAAGCGCGGGGCTTCCACTGAATATACTTTCAACCCGCGGCCAGATGAGGTCGAGGTGCCCGGATAGTTCCTTGTCGTCACTCAGCAGTCTGGCTGCCTCGGTGAAGCAGCGCCCTGCTTCCTGCTGCTGGGGTCTCTCCAGCCCGTGATATTCATACATCAAGAGCTGCTCAAGATGGAACAATTCCCAGCAGCACGTCATTTCCGGCGGCATATTCATGGCCACGGCTGGTTCAAAGATTGCTACTCAATGTTATGCAAAAACCTGTTCTTCTTCGGGACTGTCTTCCGTGGGAAGTTCTTCCACGGTGCTTACCTCTTCGAGGTCAAACTCCAGGATGGGCTGGCCTTTCGCGGTGCAGAGCCAGTAGACTCCAGAGCCCCTGCAGACCAGATTTCCTTCCACATCCACAGCCATACTGTCCTGATACTTGATGCGATACCGTTTCATAGCATCCGCTTCTTGAGATGGACAACGCGTTACCAACTGGAGGCGCGATGGGAATAATATCATGCGGGATCAGGCGCAAAATTTCAATCCCCAATAAGTGGGCAATTTCTTCACAATTATAGATCCTATGCCAGCGCCAGATAAATGATGGCTCAAATAAGGCGGGCACCTTCTTGCGGTGGACCCAGAGTGCAATTGTTGCAAAAAGCCCGCTGGCGCTCCCGCCGCCCGCGGGCCCCCCCACACATGTACCTTTACAATCAACGAGGAAGATTCGTGCTGCGCTTTGAGGCTGGTCGGATGGGGCTTTAAAAATCAATCAGCCGCAAAGTTTTTCTGTCCCCGCTTGTTGAAAGGCAGATCCCACACCGGCCAATGCTCCCGTGGCTCTTCATGAATTGTCGTACCGGGAAATTCAGGAGCAGCGAGTCTGGAGGTTCCCAGACGATGCGCCAGATTCATCGCGTCGAAGGGTGCGCGAACTTTCACATCATTGTCGAAGTATGCGTAGATATCTCTGCCTCCTGACAGGGCAGGGGGGCGGGGCGTCAGCAGTCTGGTTCGTGAAGGCGTGTTCCCTCGTGCCCACATGCGGATCTTACGTGCCCATTCCTTGAGTGCAGCTACGGTATAGCCACTCACATACAGCTTTTCATCCCCGTGCAGACGCAGGTACATGAAGTCACTGGTGGGATCTTCGATGAAGGGCCACTTGCCGGCCGTATCCGCTACCACCAGAGCCACGTTGTACTTCCGCAGGAGGGAAATGAAATCGGCGCACTCGAACGAAGCATGCCTCACCTCCATGGCATGGCGCAGCGGCCGGTTATTGCGCGCTGCCATCGCTGCACGCTCCTTCACTTTCTCGTTGTGTTTCCTCGCCAGCTTGGAGGCCGCCGAAAAGTCCTTGGGAAGAAGCCTCAAGAATTCTTCCACCAGCACACGATCATATTTCAGGCTCGGTGGTAGTTGCCACAGGAAGGGCCCGAGCTTTTCTTTCAGGCACAGCACCCCCGAGGCGAAAAAATTGGCCAGCGGAGTCTGCACCTCCTTGAGCCGGAGGATGTGCGTGACGTAGCGTGCCCCCTTCACAGAAAAACAGAAGCCTTCCGGAGTCGCCCTATACCAACGCCGATAGCTCGATGGTCGTTGCAGTGAGTAGAAGGAACCGTTGATTTCAATCGAACTCACCTGTCGTGAAGCAAACTCCAACTCCCGCTTTTGCGCCAGTCCCTCTGGATAAAACACCCCGCGCCACGGAGGATATCTCCACCCTGAAATGCCGATGCGAATGGTGCTCACGACGTGCGCAGATACGTGTTCATAAGTATCGCCCTTTCGCCGCAGCCTGGTTGCGCGTCATTTTCCGTCTCCATGCTTGGCGCCAAGAAACCTGCCGACACGGAAAAGATAGGAAAACCATCCTTCTTGGGTCAGCGATCCGGGCTGCCCACCGCGCTGGACACCATCGTCACGCTAGACGCATCCGCAGCGCGCTCGATTGTCGGCGGGACGTTCCGGCTGCTGCTGCCCGTTATCCATTTGGCAAATTTCTGTGCCGCCCGAATGCAGGGTTCATCGATGAACGCAGTCACCGCCAGCGCAACGGCCCAGACCATTGCCAGATAGGCCGCGAAAGTTGCCAGGACCGCCAGATGATAGGAGCCGTCATGAGGAAGGATGTCCCAAGT
>JAEYUU010000512.1 GCA_023429545.1 Verrucomicrobiota bacterium | reverse complement strand
GTTCTTGTCCCAGACAGTGGGTAGCGCGGGCACGGTGGAAATTCGGGGCAAGACCGGACTGGCCACGAATATCACGGTGGGGAGCACAGGCAACACGGTCACGGGTGCTTCACCCACGGGCACGCTGGATCTGCGGGGGCATGTGGCCACGGTGCTCGCCAACAACCTCGTCGTCGGGCGACGGGAGACAACAAGCGGCGGAGCCACCGGTGTGGTGCGTTTTGGCGAGGGCACTTTCACGGTGAACAATGTGGACCTCGGCATGATGTCGGGAAACAGCACCAATACTGCCAATGGCACCCTCAGCATCTCGGGAGGCACCTTCACGGTGAATGCGGGGGGCGCCTTCAGGCTTGCCACCTTTGCAAATACCATCACCACAGGGCGGGCAAATGCGGTGGTGGAGATTCTAGGCGGCACGCTGGTCTCCAATGTGGACATCCAGGAGGTGGGCGGAGTGAATTCCACCACCACCAATACCACGACCACCATCACGCTAAATGGCGGCACCCTCGACATGACCGGACACAACATCGGGTCCGCCACGAACACCATCAACACCCTGACGCTGGCTTCAGGGACCTTGAAGGATACGGGCGAGATCAATGGCGGTGGAGCCATCAGCAAGACTACCACCGGCACCCTGGTCATGCAGGGGGACAATGCCTACTCCGGCGCCACGACGGTGAGCGCAGGCACGATGCTGGTGAACAATGTGTACTCCGGCATCAACTCAGCGACGGGCAGCAATTTGGTGACCGTGAACAGTGCCACGACCTTCGGCGGCAGTGGACGCATAGCGGGATCGGTGACGGTCAACACCGGCGCGACACTCGCGCCCGGCGGCAATGCCACCACCATTGCGAATAGTGTGGCAGGGCTGGATACGGATGTCGGCACGATAAATATCGACGGCACGCTCACCGTCAGCAGCGGCGCCAACGTCGCCCTCCAGCTCAAGACGGGCGGAACCCACGGACTGAACGTCACCTACGATCCAGCCACGGGTATGCTCACCACCGTTTCCGGCACATCTGCGGACGGTGGAAACGACCGCATCCTCGTGAGCGGCGACTTGGCATTGGATCCCAATGCGAAGATTACGCTCTCCTTTGGCTCCGGATACGGCCCTACCTCAGGCAGTGTATTCGACCTGCTGGACTGGGTCACCGTCAATGGTGGCAGCACCATCGCGGGAGCCTTCTATGACTTCGCGGGAACTGGAAAGCGCACGGGAGCGGACAACCTGGCATACGGGTTGATCCTTCCAGACCTCACTTCCTATGGCAGCGATTACTTTTGGGATGTGAGCCACTTCGGCAGCAAGGGGGTGATTTCCATCGTTCCAGAGCCGGGCCGCGCGCTACTGCTCGTGCTTGGGCTTGGCGGGCTGGCGCTGCGCCGGCGTCGTTCCCGGCCCTGAGCTGTCTTTGCTGATATACGGCAGCCCCGACCTTGCCGAAGGAGAAGCCCCGCTTACGTTTGGGCAGTGTCTGCTTACACCTTCACATTTACCGAGAATCCCATCCGGCAGCAAGCCACCGTCTTCGCCGATGGCGAGGGTGCGGATGTGCAATTCTTGGGCACGGTGCGGGCGGAGGAGGACGGCAAGCCCATCAGCGGCATCGAATACACCGCTTACCGGCCCATGGCGGATCGCGAGCTCGAGCGGCTGTGCCACCGCGGCCAGGCGGAACTCCCGCCGCATCGCGTGGAGGTTGAACACCGGCTGGGATTTGTGCCGGCCCGGGAACCGAGCATCCTCATCCGCGTGAAGACGAGGCACAGCGCGGAGGCCTTCGACTTGTGCCGGTGGTACCTGCGTGAGATCAAGACCAGTGTGCCCATCTGGAAAAAGGCGGTGTGGGTTTGAAGAGAAGGGATAGGCAGTAGGGGACAAGGGAAGAGGGACAAGTCCGGTGACCTTCCCCATCATGGGCGGTGGCGCATTTTGCATGAATGCGCTGTGCTCCATCTCTAAGTCACGAAAGTCGGGAGGGCTGTATATTTTGAGGAGGCAGACAACGCCCCTCCCGTGCAAAAGACCGCACGGGAGGAATGAATGCTGCTGCGGTTTTTTTTATGGTTGCATGTTTGGCGTGCGGGCGGATAGCTGCCTCAACAAGGAGGCACATCATGACAACCGTGGAATGCTCACCGAAGGAAATCGGAAGGCGCTGGTTTGAGGAGGTATGGAATCAGCGGAACGTCAATGTCATCAGTGAACTGCTGGCGCCGGGCGCCAAGGGTCACATGGAGGGAGGGCAGGAGGTGGTGGGTGACAAGGATTTCATCGCCTTCCACAAGAGCTTGCTGCAGGCCATGCCGGATCTGCGCATTGAGGTGCGGAACGTGCTGGCGGATGGGGATGATGTGTGTGTGCACTGGATGGCCAGCGCAACGCACACTGGCACCGCTTTTGGGATTCCATCTTCAGGCAGGAAGCTTTCCTTCAATGGGATCACCTGGTTCCGCGTGGAGAATGGCCGGATCGTCGAAGGCTGGGACTGCTGGAATCAGGGCGGCTTGTTCGCGCAGATGTCGCAATCCATCTGAGTTTCCCGGAGATTTGCGGCTGCCTGTCGTGCTCCGTGGCGGGAAAGATTCCCCTGTGCGCGGTCACCTTCACGGAATCGTGCATTGACAGCGAGGGGCGATGTTTCTATGCAGAGGAGAAGACCGCGCCTCTAACGCCGTTTTCTTTTGCCCAGTGCCTCATTCATGAACCTCCCCAACAAGCTCACCGTCGCCCGCTTTATCCTCACGGTGGTGTTTGTGATCCTTTTTTACGTCCCGGTGGAGAACCGGGTAGGGCTTGCGCTGCTGGTATTCATTGCCGCTGCGCTCACGGATCTGGCGGATGGGAAAATCGCGCGGGCTCGCGGGCTGGTGACGAATTTTGGCAAGCTCATGGATCCCCTGGCGGACAAGGTGCTCATGACTGCCGCGCTGGTATTGCTCGCGGTGTCTCCGGTGTATCCCGTTCCGGCCTGGATCGTGATTGCCGTGCTGGCCCGGGAGTTCTTTGTCACCGGCATCCGTGTGGTGGCCGCGAACAACGGCGTGATCCTTGCCGCGGAGAAGCTGGGCAAGCACAAGATGGTCTGGCAGGTCATCACCACCATCTATTTTCTACTGTTGCACGCGAGCCTGGAGCCGATGTGCCGCTGGCTGGCCCCGGTATTCGCTTGGAAACCCTTCTCACCGGGGATCTTCGGGACCATCTGTCTAGTCATGATGACCGGACTTACGATGGTATCGTGGTTTAGCTATTTTTGGAAGAACCGGAAGCTCTTTGCCGACGCCTAGTTTTCGGTGAGGAAAAGGCTGGCACACGGAAGACATTCCGGATTCATTTGGTTCGCAGCAAATATTAGGCTGCTCCAGCCGTTACTCTTGAACCATGAAGCCCCACCAAGCTCTCACCACCCTCACCCTGCTCGCAGCCTCGTGTGCTGTTTCCCTGCACGCGCAGACTCGTTCCAGCCTTCCCCCGCGGGCATCCGCCTCGGTCGCAGTGGCGGGCGCTCCGGGAGACTGGCCTACTTTCCGTGGAGCCGATCGCAGCGACGTTTCCAAGGAAACGGGCCTGCTCAAGAAGTGGCCATCCAGCGGCCCGAAGAAGCTCTGGACGTACGAAGGCGCCGGCTTCGGCTACTCCGGCTATGCTATCTCCGGAGGCGTTCTGTACACCTCGGGTGCGCGCGAAGAGGTGGAGTACGTC
>JAEYUU010000481.1 GCA_023429545.1 Verrucomicrobiota bacterium | reverse complement strand
TGGGTGGCACCTTCATAAAGTGATCCCTTTCCGTCGCGGTACCGGCCATTGTCACAGGGGATCTTCACCTTGGCCATGTCCGCCATGACCCCGGCGAACATGGCGTTGAACGTGCCGCCGTTGTCGCTGTGAAAGACGATGAGGGTATTGTTTCGCATGCCACGTTCTTCGAGAGCGCGGACTACCCGGCCGATCTCGTCATCGAGGCACGAGACCATCGCCGCATACGTGCGGCGTGTCGGATCCGTGATGCTTGCGTAGCGCTCGATGTATTCCCGGGGCGCCTGATAGGGGGTGTGCGGCGCGTTGAAGGCGAGGTAGAGATACAGGGATTGGGCCGGGTTGTGCTGCTGGATGAGCTTCACCGCTTCCTGGCCAAACAGTTGGGTGGTGTAGCCCTCCTCTTTGACTACCTCATTGTTTCGATACCAATCGGTCACGCCGTGCTCTTCGTGGGTGAAGTAGTCCAGTTCGCCGATCATGGCGCCGTATTGGAAGTCGAACCCACGCTGGCGGGGCCAGAATTTTTTGTCTGCATGTCCGAGGTGCCATTTGCCAATGATGGCGGTCTTGTACCCTGCGTCTTTCAGGCACTCGGGTAGCAGGCGCTCGCCAGTATCCAATCCGTAGGATGAAACGGAGGGAATCACCGCCGTCTGGAGTCCATAGCGGAAAGGGTAACGTCCCGTCATCAGGGCGGCCCGGGTGGGCGTGCACATGGGCTGCACGTAGAAATTCGTGAGCCGTGCTCCCCCCGCGGCAAGGGCATCCAGATTTGGGGTCTTGATGTCTGTGCATCCGTTGAAGCCTGTGTCCCTCCAGCCAAGGTCATCGGCCACGATGTGGAGGATGTGAGGAGGTCGTTGGTCGGCGGCCCTTGCGGACGAGGGTGAGAGCATGGCCATGGTAAGGCAGGCGATGAGGGAGGGCAGGTGGCGTAGAAACGGCATGGTCTTCATGGGAGTGGCACTTCGGGCACATTGCGAAAAAATCTTTGTTGCTTCTATCCATTTTGCGCACAATGAGGTAAACCGAGATTCCTCATGGCCGCCCTGCCATTCCGTCACTCCCGCCGTATCATCTCTGAGACGGAAGATTTTTCGGACGTGGCCACCGGGGCGGCACTCAATGTGGATTTCCGCCGCCGCCAAGAGCGTGCCTCCAGCGTGGAGCAATATCAGTCCCAGGATTGGGCCCTGGACTGGGGTACGGCAAATGTAGACACCCATGTGAGCGGTGTGCTCGCCTCAGGCTGGGGTTCCCTGTGCCTGAACATGGGCCCGGCGGAGGCAACCTGGAATGGGCAGGATGGCCCGCTGGGCACTCTATGTCTCGTTCGACCAGGCCAGGAGCTGGATGGTCATACGGAACCTGGCTTTTCCTGGGTTACCATCGCCATTCCGCCACTTGCGAGGGAGCAATGCTTGAAGTTGGCGCAGGATGCGAGGCAGGACTTCCCGGCGCTCACGATGAATCAGCTCACACCGGAGCAACATCGTGGGATCATCCGCCGCCTCAGTCAGCTTCGAGTACTGCTTCAAATGACGACACGTTCACCTGCACTGGGCAAGGCAGCCGCGACTGACGCCTCTGAGGTGGCCATGCATTGCTTTGTCACCGCCTGCGATCTTGCCTCCCATGCGCCACCTCCGAGAGGCTCCGTGAGGAATCGCGCCAGACTGGTGCGTCAAGCAAGGAAATGGATGCACGAGCGACTGGAGGAAAATATCCGTGTGGAAGACGTATGTCTGGCCCTGAATGTAAGCCGGCGTGAACTGGAATATGCGTTCCGCACCGTTCAGGATCAGAGTCCCCGTGATTATCTGCAAACGCTCCGGCTCAATGCGATCCGGCGGGTGTTGCTCCGAATGGAGAAACGGGACAGCTCGATCGTCGATATTGCTCAAGCCCATGGGATGAGCCATCTGGGCCGGTTTGCGGCGCACTATCGCGCCCTTTTTGGAGAGAGCCCAAGCGTCACGCTGCGCCGACAGGGCAAATGACAAGACCTGGGGTGGATCGAGTCATGCCAGCGCGGCGCTGGCATGAAGGCCCACGGACCGATGTCCAACGGAATCACCATTCCGCCTCCGTCCTCTTCAGTTCTGCATCCAGCTTGTCGCGCATCTCCTTCAGCGCGTCTGCGTGCTCACTCCGGGCCGCGAGGTTCACCAGTTCTTCGGGATCGTTCTGCAGATCATACAGCTCCTCGCCTACGCCCGGCTCCAGGTAGCGCACCAGCTTCCAGCGGAGATCACGCACCGCTACATACCATGGTACGTCATGATATGCCGCGTCGCCGGGGGAGTCCTTCACCACGCGTGTTACATCGCTGCCGTATTTCTCTCCGGTGAATTCATAGAAGGCCGGATGCTCCCACGCCATGGTGGGATCCTTCAGCAGCGGGGTGATGTCGCGCCCATGCAGCTTCCACGCGGGCTCGATGCTGGCGAAGGCATGGAAGGTCGCCACTAGATCCGCGCCGGTCACGCTATGGGGTGTGACCTTTCCCTGCGGCAGGGTGCCTGGCATGGAGACAATGAGCGGGCTGCGGTAGTTCGCATCATAGGGAGCCAGCTTGGTGCGGAAACCGTGTTCGCCCATGGCGAACCCCTGGTCCGCGGTGAAGACCACCAATGTGTTTTCGAGTTGTCCGCTCGCCTTGAGCGCAGCCATCACTTCGCCGATGCCTTCATCCAGGGACTGGGCACAGTCATGCACCTGCCGCACAAAGTCCGCGTGGGTCTTGCGTTTCTTCCCGCTCTCGTCGCCAAAGGTCTCGCCGCTCTTGCCGGCCACCGGCTGCCCGTCGGGTCCCTTCGCCCATGATTGGGTCTTGTTCAGGTAGGCTGGCTTGCCTTCACGCGGAGGGAAGATGTCCGCGGGCACCGGTACCTCGGCGTCCTTGTGCATGCCCTTGTGGCGCTTCGCCGGGGTGGTGGGTCCATGGACGCCTCCATAGCTAAGCCAGAGGTACCAGGGTTTCGCGGCATCGCGATGTTCTCCCTTGATGAACTCGCACGCCCACTTGGTGTAGTTGTCCGTGGAATAACCTTCCACCACGCGCTCTTCACCGTTGAAGGAGAGGATCTGCTTTTCGTAGTAGTTCCCGGCATTCTCCGGATGCCGCGGGCGGTTCCAGACAATCTGCCAGTCCCAGTCGCGTCCCGTGCCTGCATCCACTCCCGTGTGCCACTTGCCGATGTGCGCCGTCACATAACCCTTCTCGCGAAACACCTTCGGCCAGAAGGGGGTCTTTTCCGGATCATAGGCACTGGCGGGATACTTCCCCTCCATGCGCATGCTCTCCACCCCATGCGGCTGCCGACCGGTAAGCATCGTGGCCCGCGAGGGCATGCACCAGGCACCCATGTAGCCGCCCTGAAAGCGCACGCCATTCGCCGCGAGCGCATCCATGTGCGGCGTCTTCACTCCCGGCAGTGCTTCGGGGTAGCAGCCTACGGTCTTGTAGGATTGATCATCCGTGTAGATGAGGAGGATGTTGGGGCGCTTGGATGCGGAGGTCTCAGCCGCCACGGTGAGAACAACATCGGACCCGCACCAAAGTGCGACGACAACGAGCGCTATTGCAGTGCGGCGAGAGGTCATCCGGCCACAACGTTGTGAGCGTCCCTCAGCTTGCTACAGATCTTGTCACATCCTCTATCCGGTCGTAAAGCGCCTTGCCGCCCTTGAGAACCTATTCGGTCTTTTTCGGAGCGCCGAGGGATCCAGGAACTGCCACTTCCACACTGCCAGCCAGATCGGTAGAATGCGATTGCTTCCCTCTTTCATGAAACGACCCCTGCTCATGGTAGCAGCCGGTCTTGCAGTGATGGTCGTGCTCGGGCTCGGGGCTTACTTTTGGATGGAGGACGCCGTGGAGAATCCACTGAGCTGCCGGATTCTCGAGGGCGCTCCGGGTGAGAACGGACAGCTCTACATCAGGTACGAGGCGCGGAATGAGTCCCGTTTCCCGGTGGATGGGGTGTTTCTGATGAAGCTCCGTGCTTTCGATGGTGTCTCGGAACGGGAAGTGGCTTCCAGCGAGTATGCTGGACCGGGCCGGCTCCGTTATGGAGACTCTTTCACGGATTGGATGCATAGTGAATTGCGGAATTTGCCCGAGGCGGAGAAGCTCAGCTTTACGTATCAATGGACGCCGGTGACTCGGGGAAGGCTGCGCGATTGGCTCCTTGAGTGGACGTTCTCCAAGCCACGGC
>JAEYUU010000474.1 GCA_023429545.1 Verrucomicrobiota bacterium | reverse complement strand
GGTAGAGGGTGGAAAAACGAATCCGCGTCGTGCTTCGCGAAGCCTCGCCGGACTGCTTTCCTAGCGTGAGCGAAACCGCTAACACCACCACCGGCGCACTCGGCCCCAGGTACTGCTCCCTCAGCTCCTGCAGCCGCTTGTCCGCGGCATGCAGATCGCCGATGATCTCAATCATGGAGGCCCTTTCCTCGGCGCTGGCATTGCGTTGCCGCTGATCAATGGCGAGCGCAGCATCCCACAGCGCGGAGCCGGCGAGGTGATGCATCTCCTCCGAGGTGACGGGGGCACCCGGAGAGCGCTCGGGATCCAGGCATTCCAGGATGAACTCGGCCAGGAAGTGCGGCTGGCGGATGAAAAACACGCGGATGCCAAAGCGGAAGAGTTCCACCGCCATCAGGCGGAATCCGGTGAGCCCGCGCTGCTCCCAATGACGCTCAAGTGCCATGCCCTCATCCACGGTATCGGTGACCTCGGTAATCCAGTCATCGACCTCCGGTGCATCGGGGGGAGTGCGGTCCAGCATGGTGGCAAGAGCGCGGCACAGGAGATGACGTGACTTGATGCTCACCTCCGTGGAAAGCAGATCCTCCTCCTCATGAGGCTGCACCTGGGCAATCGCACGCCGTGCTTCCTCACCGACTTCATCGGCAAACTCCGGACCCTGCTCGATACGGGCCGCGGCATGACACATCATCGCGCAGCCCAAGGTGGCGTTGTATTCCACGGAGTCCTGTTGCCGATGACGCTGCATCACATCGATCGCAGAGGCGAAAGACTGGATGGCTTTCGCGACACCTTCCGGGGTTTGCATAGCCATCAGCGAATGTCCACGGTTCATCCATGCCACGGCATGGCGCACGACAAAGGGGGGATGATCATATCCGCCAAGCTCCTGCAGGCAGGCGAGCGCCTCATCATAGTTCTGCACTGCTTCTGACAGAGATTCTTCTTTTGCCAGACGTGTGAGCGCATCTCCACGATTCATCCAGCTCGCCGCAAGACCCCACAAGACATTGTGCATGTCACGCGGGAGCTCCTTGCGCAGAGCAATGGATTTTTCAAAACACGAGATGGCTTCGCGGATGGTCTCGGCGTCATCAGAATGCAGCAGCGCGATGCCGTGGTTGGTCCAGATGTTGGCAGAGAGTTGCTGATTGAACGGAGATGCATCCTGGGGAAGCGGCCTGCTCTCCACGGAGGCAAGCGCCTTCTGGTAGGACTCGAGCGCAGCCTTGAAGGAGTCTGCATCATGCAGGTCACGCTGTGCGTTTCCGCGAGCCAGAAGCAACCGCGCTGCAAGCAGATGGAGCGGTGCGGGATTGTCCTTCGATGCGGTGTTGATCAACTCCAACCCTTCATCCGCACAGGCGATGCATTCGCGCAAAGCGGCGGGGGAGCCTTGGGTGTGGAGCCGTTCCGCCTTCTCGATAAGTTGGGCGATTTTGGTAAAATTGGGATGGTTGGTCTCGGTTTGCACAATGAGGGGCTAATCAGTGGATTTGCATGCAATTGAGACGCAGCCGCACCTTGACGCAACTTGCCTCTGCACTACTCTTTCGCTCCGCTTGAAACTTTCAGCCGTACCACCTGCGATTCCAGTTTCTGTTGCGCCGCGAAAGACGCCGCACGTTGACGGAGCGATAAGGTCCGAACTGGTGCGTTACTCGCTCCAGTCCGGTCGCCTCGGTGCGCGTATGTGGCTTGCTTGTGCGAACGCGATTGTTGCGAGTTTTTTGGTGACCGGTGGCGTTGGATTGTCCGAGCCCACGTATCACATCAGCTTATTCGAAGAAGGCAACACTGAGCTTGATGCCGCGGATGAGACGATGGGCGGTGCCGTCGAGATGCAACTCGAGCCCGCGGAGCCAGAGGTGGTCCAGCCGGAAGTGGCGGAGGAGATCGTGCCACCTGAAGTGCAGGAGGAACCGGTGCCGGAGGTCGTGGAGCCCGTCATGCCGGAGAATGTGATCTTCCCCGTTCCCGAGAAGCAGCAGATCATCGAGCCCATCAAGATGGTGGAGGTGAAGCCCAAGCCACAGCCGAGACCCAAACCTCCCGCACCCAGGCCGAAACCTACCGCCGTGGCATCTACGGGCACGGGCACCGCAGGAGGCGCCACGGGCGCAGGGCAGGGGATGCGCACGGGAGGCTCGGGTAGCAGGGGGAAGTTCCCCAAGCCACCGTACCCTTCATGGGCACGGTCAAAACGAATTTCTGGAAGCGTCCTTGTCGGCATCATGACCGACGCCGCGGGCACGGTGACTTCTGCACGCGTGCTGGCGACCAGCGGCTACGCAGAGCTGGACAGCTACACGTGTGAATTTATTCAGCGCCGCTGGCGCTTCCCCGCAGGCCCCCCTATGACGCACCGGCAGCCCGTGGATTACACACTCATCCGCTAGGACCCCCAGCCAATCGATGACCTTCGAAATCACTCCCATTCTCGGCAATTCCATCGTGGAACTGATCCATGACGGTGGCCCCATCATGTATCCCATCCTGCTGACGGCGGTGGTGGCCCTTTGCATTCTCGCGGAGCGCATCACGTGGTGGGTGCGCCTGGCCGGTCGGCGCGATCCCAAGCGGCTTGAGTCCGTGTTCGCCGCCATCGAGGAGGGAAAGATGAAGGAGGCAATCCAGCTCTCAAGGAACTCAACCGACCCGGTCATCCGGATGATACACCATGGTTTGAACCATCATCACAGCTCGCTGCAGGGCGCGCTGGAGGTGGCGGCGGGACTGGAGATGCAGAAGGCCGGCCGCTTCCTCAATGCAATGGATACCATCGTGACGCTGGGGCCACTGCTTGGTCTCCTCGGCACCGTGACCGGCATCATGGGCTCCTTTACCTCCATCGGTGACAGTGAACTCGCCGTCGAAAAGGT